>JAFDDB010000098.1 GCA_019311115.1 Deltaproteobacteria bacterium | reverse complement strand
GCGTTGAGGCCGCCGATCCAGTGGACGGCCCCGAGACCCGCGACCTCCGGAAGGCGCAGCTCCTGGATCAGGTGGATCTCGCGCAGCCGGTCCATCGCCTCGCTCGCGGTTCCGGCCAGCACGGCCACGGCGAGCAGCGTGATCAGCGCCGGACGCGCGCGCACCGCGCCGACACCGCGGGCCAGCGTCTGACCGAACGCGCTCCAGGTGCTGAGCGACTCGCGCGGGACGGGACGGAAGCCCGGCTCGCGCATGTTCACCGCGAGCCAGCCGGCCAGCGCCACGAACAGCAGCGACGAGATCCACATCGGTGTCTCGAGCGTCCAGCCCGCCAGCCCCACGCTCGCGCCGATGCCTGCCAGGGTCGCGGCCTGTCCCCACTGCGAGGCACGCAGGTAGAGGCGCGCCGCGTCGTCCTCACCGATCTCGTCGGCGATCCAGGCCTCGCGCGCGCCGCTAACGAAGGTCCAGCCCCCGCCCCACACGACCTGAGCGAGTACGATCGAGCCGAAGCCGGTGGCCAGCGTTTCGGCGAGGAAACCCAGGCCGACGAGCGCGTAGCCGATCGCGACCGAGATCCGCCGGCCGTACAGGTCCGCGACTACGCCCGTCGGGATCTCGCCCACGAAGGCCGACAGCTCGAGCGCCGTGCCGACGAGGACGAGCTCGAGCGGATCGAGCCCGATCGTGGTGACGCGGCGCACGACGGCAGCCGTGGCCCAGGCCGCGAACAGCCCGTCCCAGCCGACGATGGCGATCAGGTAGACGCGAGCAGCAGGGGACACGCGGCTTCCGGAAGCAGAAACAGCCGGTGCGCGGGCGGTCTACGCCCGCGGCCGGCTGCTCCGGTGATCGTGGTGCGTCTAGCCGCCGAGACTTCCCTGCAGGAAGATCGCGATGACGAACGCGAAGAGCGCCAGCGACTCGATGAACGCCAGACCGATCAGCATCGGCGTCTGGATCGAGCCGGCCGCGCCGGGATTGCGCGCGATCCCCTGGACCGTGCCCTGCACGGCGAGACCCTGGCCGATGCCCGCGCCGAGTACGGCCACGCCAATCGCGAGGCCGGCGCCGATGGCGATGCCTCCCATTCCAGAGCCGTCGTCAGCCGCAAAGGCGACCTCGGGAGCCAACGCGACGACGGCGAGGGCGAAGACGAAAGACAGAACACGCATCCGGTATTACCTCCTGGGCTCAGGCCCCGATTTAGTGGGCTTCCTCGAGGGCCTGCCCGATGTAGCTCATGGATAGGTAGGTGAAGATGAACGCTTGGACGAACGCGATGAACAAGCCCATCCCCATGATTGCCGACGGCACGAAGAACTGTACGAACGGGAACGTCAGGAAGATCGCGACCAGCGTGTGGTCGGCGAACATGTTCGCAGTGAGACGGATCGTGAGCGAGCCGATGCGGATCAGGTGGCTGAACACCTCGATCGGAAAGATCAGCGGCGCGATCCAGAGCGGCCCGGGGCTGAAGTGCCGGAGCCAGCCCACCACGCCGTGCTCCCGAATGCACGCGACCTCGGACACGACTACCGCCATCAGCGCCCAGGTCAGGTTGGTCTCGACGAACTGCGTCGGTCCGCCGCCGCCGGGCACGATCCCCATCAGGTTAGAGACCAGGATGAAGAAGCCGAGCGTTCCTACCAGAGGCATGAAGCGCGCCCAGTTCGGACCCATCACGTCGCGGCCCAGGTTGGCGATGCCTTCGAACAGCAGCTCGATGATCGCGGGTACGGTGATGCGCCCGTCCGGAATCACGTCGGACTTGGCGACCGCGTTGCGCACCCACAGCGAGAGCAGCAGCACCACGACCACCGCCGCACCCAGCGACGTGAGCGCCATGGACACGGTCCCCTCGAAGAGGGCGTAGACGTTGGGCGGATGCTGCACCTAGCGCTCCTGCCTCGCGTCGGGGATCTCGGCCGCCACGCGGGACTCGCGCAGCCCATGCCAGGCCAAGGCAGGCAGCACCAGCATCAGGCCGGCGCCGAAGGGCAGCGGCTCGACCGGCGTCTGCGTCAGGACCCAGCCGACCGCGGTCACGAGCAGCAGCAGGCGCAGCGCCGCGGCTACGTGCACGGTCAGCCGCCCCCGGGTTCCCTGCTCGACGCTCGTTCCGATCATCAGGCGCACGCTCCGCTCCAGTAGGCGCAGGTTCAGGACCTGGATGCCTCCGCCGAGCGCCAGGCTTCCGGCGGTGTGCCATCCATAAGGAATCGTCCCCGCGATCGCAACCGCCAGCAGCGATGCGTGAACCAGGTGTACCGAGGGAGAACGCAGGTTCACGGTTCACGCCCTTCGGGATCGCGCTGGGGATCGCGCTGGGGATCGCGCTGGGGATCGCGCTCCGCGTCGCTTCCAGCGTCGTCGGCCGCCGCGCTCGAAGGGGGCGGATTCGCGGTCTGCGCCAGCCTCAGCAGGCGGCGAAAGCCGGCCACGCAGCCGAGCAGCATGAACCCGAGCAGCAGCCAGGGAGCGGTGCCGAGCCAGCGGTCGAGCAGGTAGCCGATGCCGATCCCGGCGATCGCCGAGGCCACCGCCTCCCAGGCGGCGTCGGCGCCGCGCCCGATCTGGGCAGCGCTCGAGGTCGGCTTGCCGGCCAAGACGCTAGCCCGCCTTGCGGAAGGCACGGCGGGCGGCCTCGAGCGTCGTGGCGATCTCCTCGCTGCCGTGCGCCGTGGTCACGAAGGCCACCTCGAACGGCGAGGGGGCCAGGTAGATGCCCTGCTCCAGCATGGCCTGGAAGAACGCCGCGTAGCGGCGCCCATCGGCCGCCTGGGCTCCGGCGTAGTCGATCACGGGTTCGGCGCAGAAGAAGAAGCCGAAGATTCCCCCGAGCGAGCAGGTCGTGACCTCGACCCCGGCCTCTTCCGCGAGCTTGGCGAAGCCCTCGGCGAGCGTCGCCGCCGCTTCGGTGAGCCCCTCGTAGACGCCCTCGCGTTCCAGCAGGTCGAGGGTCGCCAGGCCCGCTGCCACGGCGACCGGGTTGCCCGAGAGCGTGCCGGCCTGGAAGACGTCGCCCTCCGGAGCAATCCGCTCCATCAGCGAGCGGCGGCCGCCATAGGCACCGACGGGAAGCCCACCGCCGATCACCTTGCCGAAGGTCGTCAGGTCGGGGACCACGCCGAAGTGCGCCTGGGCTCCGCCCAGGGCGACGCGGAAGCCCGTGATCACCTCGTCGAAGATGAGGACGGTCTCGTGCTCGTCGCACAGCGCGCGCAGCCCCTCGAGGAATCCGGGCTGCGGCAGGACCAGTCCCATGTTCGCCGCCGCGGGCTCGAGCACGACCGCCGCGATCTCGCCGGGATGCGCCTCGAACGCGGCCTCGACCGCGCCCAGGTCGTTGTACGGCAGCGCCAGGGTGTCGCGGGCCGCGCCCTCGGTCACGCCGGCGGTTCCGGGGATGCCGAGCGTCGCCACGCCCGAGCCGGCCGCCACCAGCAACTCGTTGCCGTGGCCGTGGTAGCAGCCCTCGAACTTGACGATGCGGTCGCGCGCCGTGGCCGCCCGCGCCAGACGCAGCGCGCTCATCACCGCCTCGGTGCCCGAGTTGACGAAGCGCACCATCTCCACGGAAGGCACGGCCTGGATCACGCGCTCGGCGATCTCGACCTCGGCCTCGGTCGGTGCGCCGAAGCTCGTGCCCCGTCCTGCCGCGCGGCGGATCGCCTCGACCACGACGGGATGCGCGTGGCCCACGATGATCGGTCCCCACGACGAGACGAAGTCGATGTAGCGGTTGCCGTCGACGTCCTCGATTCGCGCGCCGCTCGCCGACTCGATGAAGCGCGCGGTGCCGCCGACCGCACCGAACGCGCGCACCGGCGAGTTGACGCCCCCGGGGATGACCACCCGGGCCCGCTTGAGCAGCCGTTTTGAACGCGAGGTTCGCAAAGGCTCAGGTCTCCGCTCGGGGCTCTTCGGCGGGCACGTCGCCGGCCTCGTCGTCCGCGTCGGTCTCCTCGGCGAGCTTCGCCACCGAGACGACCCGCTCTCCGGGCTCGGTGTCCATGATCCGCACGCCCTGGGTGTTGCGCCCCATCGTCGGGATCCCCGCGACGGCGATGCGCAGGATCTTCCCGCTGCTGGTGATGAGCATGATCTCGTCGTTGTCGCGCACCTGTGCGATCGAGAGGACCGGGCCATTCCGGGCGCTTGTCTTGATGGTGATGATCCCCTGTCCGCCGCGGTTCTGCTCGCGGTACTCCTCGAGCGGCGAGCGCTTGCCGAACCCGTTCTCGGTGATGGTGAGAATGCTGCGATCCGGCCGCAGGACCTCCATGCCCACCGCCTGGTCGTCCCGGCGCGTGGTGATCGCCTTGACGCCGGCCGCGGTACGTCCCATCGAGCGCACCTGCGACTCGTTGAAGCGGATCGCCTTGCCGAGCTGAGTGGCCACCAGGATCTCGTCGTCTCCACCGGTGCGCGCGGCGCCGATCAGTTCGTCGCCGTCGCCTAGCTTGATGGCGATGATGCCGCCGCGCCGCGGGCTCGAGTACGACTCGAGCGTCGTCTTCTTGATGACGCCCTTGCGCGTGCCGAGCACGACGAAGCCGCCCTCGTCGAAGCTGCGGACGGCGAGCACCTCGGAGACCTTCTCTTCCTCGACCAGCTGGAGCATGTTGACCAGCGGCTTTCCGCGCGCGCCGCGCCCGAGCTGCGGAAGCTCGTACACCTTCAGCCAGTGAACGCGTCCGCGGTTGGTAAAGCAGAGCAGCCAGTCGTGCGTCGAGGCGATGAAGAGCTTGGTCGCGAAGTCCTCGTCGCGCGTGCCGATGCCCATCTTGCCCTTGCCACCGCGGCGCTGCGCACGGTACAGCGCGGGTACGTGCCGCTTGGCGTAGCCCTGGTGGGTGATGGCGACGACCATGTCCTCTTCGTTGATCAGGTCCTCGGTGGTCAGGTCGGTGACGGCCTCGCCGATCCGCGTGCGCCGCTCGTCGCCGTACTTCTCCTTGATCTCGGCGAGCTCGTCGATGATCAGGTCAGTGACCCTGTCCTCGCTGGCGAGCAGCGCCCGCAGCAGTTCGATGCGCGCGCGCACCTCGGCCAAGTCATCGAGGATGCGCTGGCGCTCCATCCCGGTGAGCCGCTGCAGGCGCAGCTCCAGGATGGCCTGGGCCTGGCGCTCGCTCAGGTCGAACGAACCCATCAGGCCGGCGCGCGCGGTCGCGGGACTGTCGCTGGCGCGGATCAGCGCGATGATGGCGTCGAGGTTGTCTAGCGCGATCGAGAAGCCCTCGAGCACGTGCGCCCGATCCTCGGCCTGGCGCAGGTCGTAGGCCGCGCGCCGGCGCACCACCTCTCGCCGGAACTCCAGGAAGTGCAGCAGCAACTGCTGGATGTTCAGCGTCTGCGGCCGATTGTTGACCAGCGCGAGCATGTTGATGCCGAACGTGCTCTGCATGGGCGACAGCTTGTAGAGGTTGTTGAGGACGACCTCCTCGTTCGCCTCCTTCTTCAGCTCGATCACGACGCGCATGCCATGGCGGTCGGACTCGTCCCGCAGGTCGCTGATCCCGTCGATCCTTCCCTCGCGAACGAGGTCCGCGATCTTCTCGATCATCGAGGCCTTGTTCAGCATGTACGGGATCTCGGTCACGATGATCGCGCGGCGATCGCCGCGCAGTACCTCGATGTCGGCCACTGCCCGCAGAGCGATCAGGCCACGCCCGGTGGCGTAGGCCTGACGGATCCCGTGGTCACCGCAGATCGTGGCGCCTGTCGGAAAGTCGGGACCGGGCAGCACTTCCATGATGTCTGCGAGACCGGTTTCGGGGTCGCGCGCCAGCAGCGTGAGAGCGTCGACGACCTCGCAGAGGTTGTGCGGCGGGATGTTCGTCGCCATGCCGACCGCGATGCCCGTGGAGCCGTTCAGGACCAGGTTCGGCAGCCGCGTCGGCAGGACGAGGGGCTCTTCGCGCGTGTTGTCGTAGTTCGGCGCGAAGTCGACGGTGTCGCGGCCCAGGTCGGCCATGATCTCGCCGGCGATGCGCGACAGTCGGGCCTCGGTGTAGCGCATGGCGGCGGGCGGGTCGCCGTCGACCGAGCCGAAGTTCCCCTGGCCGTCGACGAGCGGGTAACGCAGCGCGAAGGGCTGCGCGAGCCGGACGAGCGAGGGGTAGATCACCGCCTCGCCGTGCGGGTGGTAGTTTCCGGAGACGTCGCCCGAGATCTTGGCGCACTTCCGGTGCGGCCGGTCGAAGCCCAGGTTCAGGTCGTTGAAGGTGACCAGGATGCGTCGCTGGGACGGCTTGAGCCCGTCGCGCACGTCGGGCAGCGCGCGGCTGATGATCACCGACATGGAGTAGTCGAGGAACGAGCGACGCATCTCGTCCTCGATGTTCACCGGAACGGGTGGGTTGCCCTCGGGAGGTGTTTCGGGTGCGTCGGCCATGTCTCAGCTAGTCGTCACGCAGTCGTCGGCTACGCATCAGATGTCGAGGTTCTCGACGTTGAGCGCGTTCTTCTCGATGAACTCGCGGCGCGGCTCTACGTCGTCGCCCATCAGGATGCTGAACGTCTCGTTGGCTTCGAATACGTCCTCGATCCGGACCTGGAGGAGCGTGCGCACCGCCGGGTCCATGGTCGTCTCCCAGAGTTGGTCTGCGTTCATCTCTCCGAGGCCCTTGTAACGCTGGATCGTGAGTCCCTTGCGGCCGAGCGCCAGGGTCCGCAGCAGCAGGTGCCGCGCGGTCGGCGCTTCGTCGGAGTGGTCATCGGTCTGTACCCGGAACGGCGTGCGTCCGATCTCGGACGCGCGGGCGGCGAAGGCCAGGATGCGCTCGTAGTCCGACGACCCGAGCAGGTCGTTGTCGAACACCACGGAGTAGATGACGCCGTTCTGGAACGACTTGGCGGCCGGCTGCCAGACGCGGTGCTCCTCGTCGCGCGACCACTGGATGTCGACCGGCAGCCGCCCCGGGTAGGCGGTCTCCAGGTACGCGAGGATGCGGCGCTCGATCTCCTCGCGCGGGTCGCCATCGAGAGACAGGTCCGCACTGGTGAGGCCGGCGCCGAGCGCCGCGGCCTCGACGAGGCGGGGGTCGACACCCCGGCGCTCGAGCGACTCGTAGATGCGCTCGCAACGCTGCACCTGCTCGATCAGGTCGCGCAGGGCCGGCACGGAGAGCGGGGTCTCGTGGCCGACGGGAAAGACCTGCACGCCGTCGAGCCCGAGGGTGAGCAGGAAGCCGTTCATCTCGTCGTCGTTCTTGAGGTACTGCTCGACCTTGCCGCGCTTGACCTTGTAGAAGGGCGGCTGTGCCAGGTAGACGAAGCCGCGCTTCACCAGCTCCTGCATGTGCCGGTAGAAGAACGTGAGCAGCAGCGTCTGGATGTGCGAGCCGTCGACGTCCGCGTCCGTCATCAGGATGATCTTGTGGTAGCGGAGCTTCGACAGGTCGAATTCGGTCCCGATGCTGCAGCCGAGCGCAGAGATCAACACCTGGATCTCGGTGCTGGCGAGCATGCGGTCGAGGCGCGCCTTCTCGACGTTCAGCAGCTTCCCGCGTAGCGGCAGGATCGCCTGGCAGGCGCGGTCGCGGCCCTGCTTGGCGGAGCCGCCGGCCGATATTCCCTCGACGATGAAGATCTCGGCCTTGGCCGGGTCGCGCTCCTGGCAGTCCGCGAGCTTGCCGGGCAGGTTGGAGTCCGACAACGCGCCCTTGCGGCGCGTGAGTTCGCGCGCCTTGCGGGCGGCCTCGCGCGCGCGGGCCGCCTCGCTGCACTTGCCGGCGATCGTCTTCGACACCCCCGGGTTCTGCTCCAGGTAGGCGCCGAGCTGATCGTTGATCAGGTTGGCGACGAGGCCCGTGACCTCGCTGTTGCCGAGCTTGGACTTGGTCTGGCCCTCGAACTGGGGATGCGAGAGCTTGACGCTGACGATGGCCGACAGGCCCTCGCGGGTGTCGTCACCGGTCACGGTGAGCCCGTTCTTGCCGCTCGGGTTCGTCAGGAGGTAGCGGTTGATCGTGCGCGTGAGCGCGTTGCGGAAGCCCGTCAGGTGCGTGCCGCCCTCAACGGTGTTCACGTTGTTGGCGAAGCTGAAGACGGCTTCGCTGTAGCCGTCGTTGTACTGCAGCGCGACCTCGATGTGCACGTGCGTGGTGACCTTGCCGTCGCCCGTGCTCTGCTCGAACTCGCGGTCTCCCGACAGCAGGATCGGCGGATGCAGCGCCGACTTGCCGCGGTTCAGGTACTCGACGAACGAGACGATTCCGCCCTCGTAGTGGAACTCGTGGTGCTTGCCGCTGCGCTCGTCCTCGAGCCAGATGTGCACCCCCGCGTTCAGGAACGACAACTCGCGCAGCCGGGCCGAGAGGGTGTCGTACACGTAGTCGGTCACGTCGAAGATGCCGGGATCCGGTAGGAAGGTGACCTTGGTCCCGGTCTTGTCCGTCGTGCCGACCGCTGTCAGGTCGCCGGTTGGCACGCCCCGCGCGTACGACTGCTGCCAGACCTGGCCCTTGATGCGGATCTCCAGGTCGAGACGCGCCGACAGGGCGTTGACACAGGACACACCGACCCCGTGCAGGCCGCTCGAGACCTTGTAGGCCTTGTCGTTGAACTTTCCGCCGGCATGCAGGGTGGTCATGACCACCTCGGCCGCGGGTCGGCCCTCCTTCTCGTGCATGTCGACCGGGATGCCGCGGCCGTTGTCGTCTACGGTGACCGACTCGTCGTTGTGGACCGTGACACGGATCGTGTCGGCGAAACCTGCGACGGCCTCGTCGATCGAGTTGTCCACGACCTCCCAGACCAGGTGGTGCAGACCCGCGGGTCCAGTGGACCCGATGTACATGGCGGGGCGCTTGCGGACGGGGTCGAGGCCTTCGAGGACCTCGATGGAAGTCGCGTCGTACTCGCTCATTCGCCGCCTGCTACCGACACGGATCGCACTCCGATCGCTTCTGATGCGGTTGTCGCCGCGCGTTGGGGGGAAGCGCTCCGGACGTCGCTCCCGGCGCGCCTCGAAGCGTGGGGCTCCGAGCGCGCAAGACCCTAGAAACGCTCTGTAATCTAGCGAAATGCTGCCCCCGCGGCTAGCGCTCGGGGCCGCTTTTTCGCGCCCTGGGAGAGACCCGGATCAGGCCCGCATGGGCATGATGATGCCGACCTGGTCGGGGTCGTCCGCGGGTCTCAGCTTGGCGGCCGACAGGTCGTCGGAAAGCTCGATGGCGATCTCCTTGGCGACGACCGAGGAGAGGGCATCCAGCACGTAGCGGGCATTGAACCCGGTCTCGAAGCGGTCCCCGGTGTAGTCGATGGGGATCTCCTCGTTGCCCTCACCCAGGTCCGCATTGCTGGCCGACAGCAGCAGCGAGCCATCTTCGAGCGCCATCTTGAAGCCGCCCGAGCGCTCGTGCGCCAGGATCGAGAGGCGCCGAACGGCGTGGACCAGCCGCTCGCGGTCCACCATGATGCGGATCCGGTGGCCACTTGGGATCACCTGGCGGTAGTCGGGAAAGTCCCCGTCGATCAGGCGGCACGACAGCACCAGGCGATCGGTGCGCACCAGCAGGAAGCCTTCGCCGAGACCGATCTCGACCGAGCCCTCGGTCTCGTCGCAGAGCTTGCGGATTTCGGCGACGCCCTTGCGCGGGACCGTGATGCCCTTTTCCAGGAAAGAGACCGGAGCGGGCGGTGTACGCTCGATCTTCGCCAGGCGGTGGCCGTTGGTGGCGACCAGCACGAGCTTGCCTTCGGAGAGCTCCATGTAGACGCCGTTCAGGTTGTAGCGGGCCTCGTCGTTCGACGCGGCGTACAGCGTGGCGTCGATCATCTCGCCGAGCAGCGACGCTTCGATCTCCACGAACTCGACGCCCTCCGCCGACGGCAGCGTCGGGTACTCCTCGGGCGAGATGGACAGCAACTGGATGCGGCTGGATCCGCACTCGATACCCACGCGCGCGCTGTCCTCGGTGCGGATCCGGACCTCGGGATCCTCGAACTCGCGCACCAGGTCGTGGAGCTTGCGAGCCCCGAGGGTGATGGCTCCGACTTCCTCTACCTGCGCCGCGTGCTCCGAGACCACGCCGACTTCGAGGTCGGTGGCCGACATGGCAAGGCCGTCGGACCGCGCGTCGATGAGAACGTTCGAGAGAATCGGGAGCGCTCCGCGCCGTTCGACGACGGCCTGGATCCTGCCGAGGCCTCTCAGCAACTCTTCACGATCGATTGTCAGCTTCATGGGACCAACCTCCTACCACTTGTCTGGGGAGTTTAACCAAAGAGTAGGAGTAGGAGCACCGGTCAGGACGTGGAAAAGTGACGAGAGCACGCGATCCCACTGGTTTTCTTCCTGACACCCCGGGGCGGAGACCGCTGGACTCAGCGTCGGTGAAACGGTCCGCGTCACGTTCTCCACGATTCATCCCCGTCCTGTCCCGTCCTTCTGCGGACGTTCTCCCAGGTCCTTTTCGAGCAGGTCGAGAGCCGAGGCCACGCGGCTGTCCTCGGCGCGCCGGGTCTCGATGCGCCGGCAGGCGTGCATCGCCGTGGTGTGGTGGCGTCGCAGCCGCTGGCCGATCTCCGGGTACGAGAGCCGGCCCTGGTGGCGCAGCAGGTACATGGCGATCTGGCGCGGAAGAGTGACGCGGGGACTGCGGCTCGTCCCGAGCAGGTCGGCCGAGCGCAGGTCGAAGTGCTGACAGACGCGCGCGAGGATCGCGGGAGGCGCGACCGGCGACCGGATTGCGGCCCCGCGAAGCTCGCGGCGGTGGCGCTCGGGGTCGACGAGGCCTTCGGCGCTCGTCGGGTGGGCCAGCACGCGGGTCAGCAGTGCGTCGAGGCTGCCGAGGTCGTCTCCCAGCTCCGATGTGAGCCAGGAGATGGCGTCGGCGCCAGCCGGCACGTCCCAGCGCGCGATCCGCCGGCGCAGGATCTCGATGCGGGCACCGTGCGGCGGAGTGTGCAGCTCGAAGCAATGGGCGCGGTCGAGTCGCTGGCGGAGCGGCCGGCCGAGCCGTTCCATGTCGTCGGGCGCGCGCTGCGAGGCCAGCACCACGCGTCGGCCGTGCGTCTCGAGATGGGCGATCACGTCGGCGAGCTCGCGCTGGGTGCCGACGCGCCCGTCGAGCCGCTCGAGCCCGTCGACGATCAACAGGTCGGGACTGCGCAGTTCCTCGCGGATCGAGGCGAGCGCGTGCCTTTGTACTGCGTGAAGGATGCCGAGCGTCAACTGGTTCGCGCGGACGAAGAGCACGCGTGAGTTCAAGGCATGCTGCGACTCTGCGAGCGCGAGCAGAAGGTGTGTCTTTCCGCTCCCAGCAGGACCGACCAGCAGCGAGACACCCGGCGGGTCCGCGCGGCGCCCGTCGAACAGGTGAGCCCAGGCCTCCCGGTTCGCATCGCTCCGCACGATGTCGCCGGCAGTGCGATGCGGTGACTGGAGCCGTAGCTCCGCGTCGGTGACCGGGATGATCGCAAGCTGACGCAGTCCTCCGCGTCTCGAAGCCGTTCGGGACACGCTGTCGGCGAGCAGTTGCAGCCAGCCGCGCCGGCGCCAACGTTCGACGACATCGGCCCGGACTGCGGCGGGGAGCCGTACACCGTCGGCGCGCAGGAAGCGCGACTGCTCGACGAGGGCGCGCGACTCGCGGGCGGCGATGCGCCGATCGAGCGAGTCGAGAACCGTTGCCCATGACGCATCGCCGGCGTCGCCAAGCAGCGAAGCGATAGTAGGGGGCAAGGAAGATGTCGTCGGCATCGTTCCCACGCAGACCTGGAGTCGGGAAGTGAGTCCGCTGCTTATCAGAGCGCCGCGCAGCAATGCAAGTAAACACTCGCGTCAGGGAGAACGCGAGCAGTTCCGGGGGTTCAGCGGTACGGCTCCGCGCGCGTGCCACGCACGACGCGCCACGTTGACACGGGTCGAGGCCTGTGCTCCCATTCTGCGCCCCTTACGCGAGGTGCGTCTTGAAGCGAACCTATCAGCCCAGTCGGATTCGGCGCGCGCGTCGTCACGGCTTTCGTGCGCGCATGAAGACGACGGGTGGGCGAAAGGTGATCGCGCGCCGGCGCGCCAAGGGGCGTCACCGCCTAGCGCCCTCGCCCAAGAGGAAGTAGGCTTCCCGCCTGCCGTGTCGGTCCGCCTTGGAGCGCTGCGGAGCAGCCTCCGTCGGGCGGATTTCCTGCGCGCCAGTCGCCAGGGACGCCGCTTCGCGACGGGGTACTTCCTGCTCTACCTGTTCGACCGGAAGGACGCCGGTCCGGCGCGGTTGGGGATCACCGTCACGCGCAAGACGGGCAACGCCGTCCGGCGCAATCGGATCAAGAGGCTGGTGCGGGAATGGTTTCGAGAGACACGGAAGACCACGCCGTCTGGCGATCCCGCGCTTTCCGGCTACGACCTCGTGGTGATCGCGCGACGCGACCTGCCCGACGTGCTCGACCTGGCGATGGTGCGTCCGGACCTCGACTCGGGTCTCGCCGGCTGTCTCGACGCCCGGAGCCGCGAGCCATGACACAGGTCGCGCCCACGACGCCCACCGGGACCCTCAGGCTGGACAGGCCTGCCGGGCGGCCTGTGGGGCCCGCGACCTGGCTTGCGCTGCTCCTGGTCCGAGGCTACCGCCTGGCGCTCGCGCCCTTCACCGGCGGACAGTGCCGCTTCCACCCGAGTTGCTCCGACTACGCCGAGCAGGTGATCCGGCGCGACGGGGCTTGGCTCGGCAGCGGTCGTGCGCTTCGGCGCGTCATGCGATGCGTGCCGTTCGGGCCCGGCGGCCTGGACCTTCCCTAGGGGATCGGCGCTTGGACCGCACGCAGATCGCCCTGCTCGCGCTGGCTCTCGGCCTGATGCTCTTCGCCATGACGCAGGGCGGCCTGTTCGGCCCGCCCCCGGAACCGGTCCCCGCGCAGACCGCAACTGGCGAAATGGCGCCACCGATCGCGCAGACGCCGGCGGGCTCGCCTGGCTCTCCGGGACAGCCGATGGCCGGTTCTGGGTCGCCAGCGCCCCCGGAAGGCACGCCGTCACCCGTGCGCGTCATGCCCGAGGCTACTACCGCACTCGACATGACGCAGTCCGAGCGGATCGTGCTGTCCAATGACGTGCTGCGTCTAGAGGTCGGCAGCCTCGGTGGCCGTCTCCACAGCGCCCAACTCCTAGAGTTCCGCGACCAAATCGGTCCGGACGCGCAGAACGTCGAGCTGGTCAGCGACTCCGCGCACGGGAGTGGGCTGGTGTTCCTGGGCCGCGACGACTTCGCTGGGCTCGAGGACGTGGCCCACCGCGTGGTGTCCCGCAGTGACCGGAGCGTGGAGTTCCGCGCCGACCTGGACGGCATCGAGGTGACGCGGACGGTCACGCTGGATGACGCAGGCTACGGTGCGCGCGTCCGGATCTCGGTCGTCAACCACTCCGAGCGATCGGTCCGGCCGCGGTTCGAGTACGTCTGGTACGGCCG
Organism: Deltaproteobacteria bacterium; assembly: GCA_019311115.1. Taxonomy (GTDB): domain Bacteria; phylum Myxococcota_A; class UBA9160; order SZUA-336; family SZUA-336; genus JAFDDB01. Next base: position 449 of record JAFDDB010000098.1, on the reverse strand, counting down.
CGAGCGGCCCGCCCAGGCGCCCGACCACTTCTTGAACTATCAGCTGATCGCCTCTGTGGACGGGGGGCTCGAGCGCGTCATGGTCTCGGGGATCCACTCGAGCAGCGGCTTCCTGGGGCTGTTCGGCGGCGGAGGCGCGCCCACGGGCGACGAGTTCGCTGCACCGGTCGAGTGGGCGGGGATCGAGAGCCAGTATTTCCTGCTGGCGGCGATCTCGGAGCAGGCGGCCGACAGCAGCGCCTGGCTGGGTCCGATCGCCCCGGACACCGGCATGGCCAGCCTGCGTTACCGGACCTTCGAGGTTCCCCCGCAGCGCCAGATCGAGCGGTCGTACCGGCTGTACATCGGGCCCAAGACGCCGGCGAGCACGGGCCTGGTCGACTCCCGCCTGGTTCCAGCCGCCTACGTGGGTTGGAGCTGGGTCCGGCCCTTCGTGGACCTGTTCGCCT
>JAFDDB010000097.1 GCA_019311115.1 Deltaproteobacteria bacterium | reverse complement strand
CGTGCGCCCGGAACGCCGCGGCCGTGCCGGGGTCCTGCGCGGCGCGGCCGCGCGCGCGTCGCCAGAGCAGGATCGCGACCGCCGCGGCGAGCAGCGTCGCCGCGAGCACCTCGGGGAGCACGCTGCGCGGCGCCTCCTTCCTGGGCGGCGGCTCGGCGGGCCCGGTGGCGCCCTCCTGCACGGTGAGCGGGATCGGCACGGTCCGCACCGTGCGATACCCGGCCGGGTCGCGCGGATCGAAGTAGGGAAACGGGATCGCGGGCACCTCCGCCACCGCCGCGCGGAGCGGCGCCACGTCGTACGTGATCGTGCGTCGCGCCGCGCCCTTGTCGTCGATCCTGCCGTAGACGTGGAAGCGGCCCGCGAGGCCGTCCAGCCGGGGCGGATCGAAGAACTCCAGGTTGCCTTCGCCCTCGATGCGCAGTACCAGCTTGAGGACCGTGCCGGCCTCGAGCGTGCGCGGGGCCGCCTCGGCGTGCACCGTGAAGCGGTGGCCGACCGCGCCGGTGAACTCCGGCGGGCGCCCTTCCTCGGGCAGCGCGCGGATCTCGAGCGTGAGCGGCTGCCCTTTCACGAGCGCGTGGCGGCGATCCAGGGCCATCCGGCCGTGGACGAAGTCCTCCTTGAACTCCGTGGCGTGCGCGAACCGCAGCTGAGGCGCCGCAATCTCCAGCTTGCCCGGATGGGTGGCCACGTAGATCCGTTCGATCTCCAGCACGGTGTACGGCCGGCCGTCCCGCAGGTGGTCCCCGCCGCGGTGGGCTTCGACAACGTTGTCGTTGAGTGCGAGGCTCAGACGCCTGCCGGGCCGCGCGTCGTCGTCACGCACAACCGTGCCGTCGAGCTCGTCGAGCCAGGGCGCCTGCACCTGGACCGGGACATCGAGCTCCCGGCTGAACATCTGGACGGCGTGCGTCTCGAAGAAGCGGCGGTCGACCCCGATGCGCAACTTCAGCCGGAACGGCTCGTTCACGAAGTAGGTGTCGCGCGACGTCTCCGTCTCCAGGAACGCGCGCTCCTCGGCACGGGCGGCCGCGGCGAGGCACAGGAGAAGCAGCGCGCGCTTCACCAGTCCCTCTCGACCTCGGCCATCCGCGCCTTGCGATGCAACCGGCGCAGCGCGCGCTTCTCCTTTTCCTTCTCCGCCAGCTTGTCCAGCAGCCGCAGGACCTCGTCGGGATCGAGCTCCTCGAGCTGCGGCTCGACCGCGGGGTCCTGCACGGCGTCCGGGGCGGGGGGCGGTCTCGGCTTCGGGCGCGGATCGGTCTTCCGGCGTTGCTGCTCCTCCCGATCCGCCTTCTTTCGCTTCAGCTCGTCCGCCTTGAGCAGCGCCCGCTCCACGTTGCGCCGCGCCTCGGGCCAGTCGCTCCGGCTCATCGCGGCGAGCTGCCACAAGCCGCGCGCCTTGCGGGCGTACGTGAGCGCCACGTCGAACGCGAACGGCTCGGCGGCGGCCGTGCTCGCCTGCCGTTCCGCCATCAAGCAGCGTTCGAATGCGGCGTTGCCGCGCAGGAAGTCGCCGAGCGCGGCGATCTCCGGCGTCCCGCGCGCCGCCGCCGCTTCCGCCGCGGTTTCCGCTTCGGTCAGGTCGCCCGCGCGCAGCGCGGCCAGGGCGCGGTTGAAGAGACGCGCGGCCGGGGCGTCGTCACCGGCGGACCGAAACGCCTCGTGCGCGTCGCGGAAGCGGCCCTCCCGGTAGGCTCTCCCGCCGGGATCGCCGCAGCCGAACAGCAGCAGCGCCAGAAGCGTCAGCGCCTGCGGTCGCCCAGACATGGATCCAGTATCCAGAGCAGGAACGCGGCCAGCAAGGGCCACTGGAAGCGGTTCTCCTTCGCGCGCCGCTCGTCTCTCTCGAACGACTTGCGGGCCATCGGCAGGATGCGCTGTTCGTACAGCTCGGGCAGGGCGTGCGGCCGGGCGTGGGCGTCCCTGAACCCGCCGCCGGTGGCTTCGGCGATCCGGCGCAGGGTCGAGGCGTCCAGCTTCGAAACGACGTCGGTCCCCGAGCGGTCGCGCAGAAACGCCTCCCCGCCTTCGCCGGCGATCGGGATCTTGGCGCCGAGTGCCGAGCCGAAGCCGATGGTGTGCACGGTGACGTTTCTCTCCCGGCACCTGTTCGAGACGCGCAGGCCGCGCCCCTCGAGGTCCTCGCCGTCCGTCAGCAGCAACACCACCTCGTGCTCGCCGGTCTGCCCCTTCAGCGCCTCGAGCGCGGTCGCGAGCGCCGCGCCCAGATCGGTGCCTCCGCGCTCGACGGAGAGCGGGTCGGCGAGCCCGATCAGCTCCTGGAACGACTCCCTGTCCCGCGTGAGAGGTACGGCGAGCCGCGCCTCTCCCGCGAAGACGACGAGCCCCAGCCGATCGCCGGTCGCGCGCGCGGCCAAGGCGGCGATCTCGCGTCGCGCCCGCTCGAGCCGGCTGGGAGCCAGGTCGCGCGCCAGCATCGATTGCGACACGTCGAGGCAGACGAGGATGTCGACGCCGCGCTGCTCGACCTCGCGCGTGACGTCTCCCCACACCGGTTGCAGCAGGGCGAGGAGCGCCAGCAGGAGCGCCGTCGCGAAGAGAACGCGCTGCAGGCGGCGCCGGCCTCGGCTCAGGTCGGCCGCCAGCGCGGGGGCGCGCGGGCCGACCACCCGCGCGAACCGTCGCCTGCGGGCGCGGTCGAGCGCCCAGAGCGACAGCCACACGAGCGGCGCCAGCAGGAGGAACGGCAGCGCTTCGGGCCGGAGAAGGCTCATGGCATCACCGCCAGCAGCGTGGACTGCAGGATCCGGCTCGCGAGCAGCAGCACGACGGCCGCGGCCAGGAACGGCAGGAACTTCTCCTCGACGGTCGTGCGGGGCTCGCGGAACGCGACCCTCTCCAGCTCGTCGATCTCGGCGTAGACGCCGGCCACGGCGCCGGCGTCGCGCGCCTCGAAGAACCTGCCGCCGGCCGTCGCGGCCAGGCGCCGGACCTGGCTCGTATCGATCTCGACCCAGTCGCCGGACGGATTCCGGCTGCCGAGACCGGCGGCGATGGCATACACCTTTACGCCCAGCTCCCGGCACAGCTGCCCGGCGTGCACGGGTGCGATCTCCTCCGGCTTCTCCGCCGTGGCGATGTTCTCCTCGCCGTCGGTCAGCAGGATCACGACCCTGGACTTCGCCGGGCTGCTGCGCAGCACCTGGGCCGCGCGCGCCACGGCGGTGCCGATTCCGGTCGCATCCTCGGGGCCGTCGCCGGCCACCGGGGCCACGGCGGCCAGGAAGTTCCGCAGCGCGTCGTGATCCGGCGTGGGCGGACAGCGCAGGTCGGGAAAGCGCGCGAAGCAGACCAGGCCGATGCGGTCGTTGGGCCGTCCGGCGACGAAGCGCGCAGCGGCGTCCCTGGCGACGTCGAGGCGTGTGCGCTGCGGGTCCATGTCGCTACTGGTCATCGAGGAAGACGTATCGAGGCAGAGCATGATGTCGATGCCCTCGGTCTCGTGCGGCAGCGGGACGTCCTGCACCGGCCGGGCGAGCGCCACGACCGTGAGCAAGAGCCCGGCGACCAGGAGCAGCCACGGCAGGGGCAGGAGGCGCACGCGCCAGCCGACGGGCAGGCGGGCCAGGAACGCGCCCGGCGCGAACAGGACGGTCGGACCGCCTCGCCGCCATCGCAGCCAGAGCGCGAGCGGCACGAACAACGCGAGCAGGAGCCACCACGGGTTCTGCAGGGTCATGTGGTCTCCCGCACGAACGCCTCCGCCCGGTCCAACAGCTGCTCGCGCTCGGACGCGGACGGTGCGTGGCGTGCGAACTTGACCAGGTCGCAGGCCGGCAACACCCGGGCGAGCGGCGCCTCGAGCTCGACCAGTTCCTCCGTGGTCATCACGTCCGCCTGCACCGCGAACCGCTCGCCGACGTAGTCGCGCACCAGCCCCGACGCCTCGACATAGTAGGCAGAGATCTGCTCGTGGCCCTGCGGCTGCTGCCGGCGCAGCCGCGCGAGGCGCTCCAGCGCCAGCTCGTGCGGCCCCGGCGGCGGCGGCTCGGATGCCGGTGCAGGCGCCGCCACGGTCGCCGGCCTTCGCCTTCGCCGGAGCAGCAGCACGAACGCGGTGAGCAGGGCCGCGCCGACCGCCGCCCACATGGACCACGGGTAAGGCTCCGGCAACGGCTCGCCGGGCAGTTCGGCCGGTCCGGGCGTCGCGGGGTCGAGCGCCCGTTTGACCCGGAGCTCGAGCCCCGGCACCCTGACGTCGGCGAGCGAGAACGCATATCCCACGTAGCGCCGCGTCTCCTCGACCCGCTGTTCGTCCTCGCGTCGCGAGGTCTCCAGCAGGCGCACGTCGAGCGGCGCAAGCGCCTCGTCGTTCCAGTCGGCGGGCGTCTGCCCCCGGCTCCAGGTCCGCACGACCGTGAGCGGAAACGCCTTGCCGAGCTCGACCTCCGGCGCGCCCGCCGTGATTCTCAGAGGCACGTCGGGGATCGGCGTCCCGGCGCCGCAGGCGGCGACCAGGGCCAGGATCGAAAGCAGGGATCGTCGGGGCCCGCGCATCGGGGATGCGCGATTCTATCGAGCGCGCGGGCTTACCGCGCGCGGAACCGTGATCCGGCTCAGGCCACGTCGGCGGACACCGGCTCGAGCTCCCGCTGCTCGGCCTGGACCTGGATCCGGGCCTTCGGCTTCGCCTTCGTAATCGAAAACGGCTCCTCGACGTACCGGTAGAGCACGGCCGCGGCCGCTAGCGACATGGCGAACGCGAAGGGGCAAAACAGGAAGAAGAGCCAGGTCGACTCGGATTTCAGCCCCAGGCCGCCGATCACGCCGAACTTGAGGCCGTTCAGCACGAGGCCGTGAATCATGTAGAAGGAGTAGCTGACGGGGCCGATATGGACGGCCGGCTTCCAGCTCATCGCGCGGGTCAAGGGGCCGGCCGCGTGCTTGGCTCCGCACGCCAGCAGGATCGTCACCGGGAACCCGACGAGGAGCGGCGAGAACCTGGCGTACTCCCAGACGCGCCCCGTGGTGAGCGCGACGGCAGACAGGAGCACGGTGACCAGCGCGATCCACTGGAACCAGGACCGGCGGAACAGGTTCGGCATCATGTCCTCGGCGTCCGCCAGCATGACGCCCAGCAGGAACATCACGCAGTAGCGGTGGCGGGCGACATAGGGCCACAGCGGACCGATGACCGCCGCGAGCACGAGCGCCGACACCGCCAACCGGGTGGTGGGCCGGCGCCGCGGCAGGCCCAGGCCCAGGACCAGGAGCGGCACCGCGAGGTAGAACGCCGCCTCGTGGCTCAGCGTCCAGGAGACCGTGATGATGGGCTCGATCCTGAATATGCCCGGCATCACCGCGAGGTTCTGCAGGATGTAGACCATCGACGGGCCGAACCCGTCGGGCAGCTTGCTCGCCGCGGGGACGACCACGGACAGGACCAGATAGATCGCCAGCACGGCGAGAAATACCGGATAGATGCGCTGGAAGCGGCGCGCGAAGAACTTGCCCAGGGCGAACCGCCGGCGCCGTACGAGCGGACCGTAGATCAGGAAGCCGCTGAGTCCGAAGAACAGCTCCACGCCCATGTCGGCAAGCCCGTGGAGGCCGCCGAAGAAGCGCTCGACGGTGCTACCGGACCGGAGCCAACTGTCGCTGAACAGGCTGTAGTAGTGTGCGAGGAAGACAAAGACGCACGCATAGCCGCGCACCCCGATCAGGGCGGGGAGCCACGTCCGCGGAGCCTTTCCACCCTCACCGGCCATCGCCGCATTCTCCCGAGTGTCGCCGCACATGTTGGATCGGCTGCAACTCTGCCGTATCACATCGGGACGTGCTGCGGCACGCCCCGCGATCGGTCTCCGGCGTCTCGTTCACGACGTTGAACACGCTTGTCCCTCTGACGTTTTTTCATGACGGCACCCGTGGCGCCGTCGCCTCCTTGGATCCGGTCCCTGTGCGGCTTTTCGTGGGCCGGATGCGATGCGGCGCGGTGCTCTCCACGAAAAGCGCGCCGATCGGCGCGCCGCGCTCAGACGGCGGGTCGTCCGGAGCCGAGGATCTTCACGCGGTCGAGGTTCTCGAGCCGAACCTCGATCCCCCGCCCGGGCGCGCCGCGGACAAACTCCTGGATGACCTCGCGAACGTCGTGGTCCGCGAGCACACAGCGCGATCCGTCGATGGTGACCGTGCTGCCGTCCGGAAGGGAGCTGAGATCGCGCATGACGCTCGCCTTGTGCAGGAACGACATGTGCTCGGCCAGCACGAGCCGGTAGTGGCCGCCCTCCAGCGTCTCCGTCAGGGATCCGGTCCGGTAGTGCGCCTTCAGGATGTGAAACACGCCGACGACCATGCCGAGCGCGATCCCGGTGAGCATGTCCGTCAGGACCAGACCGACGACCGTCACGAGAAACGGCACGAACTGCCACCAGCCGAGCCGGGCCATCTCGCGAAACACCGAGACCTTGGCCAGCTTGTAGCCGGTCACGAGCAGGATGCCCGCGAGGCAGGCGAGCGGGATCCGGTTCAACACGCCGGGAATCAGCATGACGCACAGGAGGAGAAGTCCACCGTGGACGAACGACGCGAACCGCGTCCGGCCTCCGCCCTGCACGTTCGCCGCGCTGCGGACGATGACCTGGGTCACCGGAAGGCCTCCGAGCAGTCCGGAGACCATGTTCCCGATCCCCTGGGCCTTCAGCTCGAGGCTCGTGGGCGTGACGCGCCGGTCCGGATCGATCTTGTCCACCGCCTCGACGCTGAGCAGCGTCTCGAGGCTGCCGACCACGGCGAGCGTGAAGGCGACGACGTAGACCTGTTGCTCGGCCAGCGCGCCGAAATCGGGAAACGCAAGGAGGTCGAACCACTCGGACGGCGAGGCCGGCGTGGGCAGCGCCACGAGCTGTTCGCCGGCGAGATGCCACGCGGGCGCGAGCAGCCCGAACGCCTCGTTGGAGACGACGCCCGCTGAAACGACGAGCAGCGGGGCCGGAATCGCGGCCAGCCGCGGCCTCCGCCGGATGGCGGGTCTCTCCCAGGCGAGCAGGATGGCGAGCGACACCAGCGCGATCAGCAGGGCGCCGGGGGCGAGCTGCGACAACGCCGCGGCGATCTCGGTAAGCGAGTTCCCGCCGTCGGCCTCGGCGAACTGCAGGTCGCCCTCGTAGGTGGCGGCGTAACCCAGCGCGTGTGGAATCTGCTTGAGGACGAGGATGATGCCGATGCCGGCCAGCATCCCCTTGACCACCGAAGACGGGAAGTAGTAGCCGATGATTCCCGCGCGGAGATAGCCCGCGGCGACCTGCAGGACCCCGGAGAGCACGACCGCGAGCAGGAACGCCTTAAAGCCCAGGTCCTGGATGGCCACGAGAACGATCACGGTCAGCCCGGCGGCGGGTCCGCTGACACCGAGCGCCGACCGGCTGACCAGCGTCACGACCATGCCGCCGACGACCCCGGCGATCACGCCGGAGATGAGCGGGGCGCCGGACGCCAGCGCGACCCCGAGGCACAGGGGCAACGCGACCAGGAAGACGACCGTGCCGGAGACGAGGTCGGCGGCGGCGTGTTCGCGGGAGATCAGTGCCAACGGCTCATTCCTCGCGGTCCAGGCCCGCCTCGGGGAGCGGCACGAAGGCGCCGCGCGCGGGGTCGTGGGCCAGGAACGTGCCCGTGCTGATCTCGTACATGCAGCCGTATAGGCGGACGTTCGCCGCCGCGACGGCCGGATGCGCGCGCAGGTGGTCGAGCTGGACGAGGACGTTCTCCTCGGTCACCGCGCGCAGGGCGTCCGGATCGTCCGGAGCGAGCCCGCGGCGCTCGAGCACGCGCAGGGCGGGCGCGGCGGTCTCGAGCCAACGGCGCACGGCGGGAAGCTCCTCCAGTGTGCCGCGCTGCAGCAGGCTCTTCATGGCCCCGCAGTCCGTGTGGCCGCACACGACGACGTCGCGGATCCCGAGCACGCGGATGCCGTACTCGATCGTCGCCGCCTCGCTCCCTGCGGCCGCATCGGGAGGGACGAGGTTGCCGGCGTTGCGCACGAGGAAGAGATCGCCGGGGTGCGTCTGCGTCACGAGGTTCGGGTCGATCCGCGAGTCCGCGCACGTGATCAGCAGCAGCTTCGGGCTCTGGCGTGTCGCCAGGGCCTCGAAGCGGGCCCGGTGCCGGGGAAAGACCTCCTTCTGGAACTTCTCGATGCCCTTCAGGATCCACTGCACCAAAGCACCCTCCTCGGTGCCCTAGCCTACCGCTTTGCGCCGCGCCGTTCCCGCATCCGGAAGAACTTCAGGATCGGGCGCGCCACCATGTCGATACTGTGCTCGCGTGAGATCGGCACGTCCATCAGGTCGACCTTGGCGCGCCGCAGCCCGTCCTCGGTCTCCGTGCGCCGGACCGCGACGCGCTCGGCGTAGGCCGCGCGGACCCGCGCGCTGCTCCAGTCGATCACCGTCTCGCGCCCGCTCTCCGGGTCGCGCACGCGCAGCAGGCCGGCGTCCGGCGGCGCGAGCTCCGGGGGCCGCAGCCGGACGGCGACCACGTCGTGGCGGCGTGCGCACAGGGTCAGCGCGTCGGCCCAGCCTTGCGCCAGGAAGTCCGAGACGAGGAACAGGATCGCGTGCCGCCGCACGACGCGGGCGGCGAACTCCAGGGCCGGCGTGAGATCGGTGCGCGCGCTGCTGCCCGGCAGGGCGAGGCAGTCGCGCACGATGCGCATCGCGTGGCCTGCGCCCTTCTTGGCGGGCACGTACCGGTCCACCGCCTCGCTGAACGCGATCAGGCCGACCTTGTCGTTGTTCCGGATTGCCGACAGGGCGAGGCACGCGCACACCCGCGCCGCCGTCTGCCGGGCGGACCAGTGGCTGAAGCCGCCGGCCATCGACGCCGAGAGGTCGAGCAGGAACAGCACCGTCAGCTCGCGCTCGTCCACGTACTCCCTGACAAAGGGTCGGCCCACGCGCGCGGTCACGTTCCAGTCCACCGCGCGCTGGGGATCGCCCTCGACGTATTCCCGCACGCGGTCGAACTCGATGCCTGAGCCGCGGAACACGGAGCTGTAGCCGCCGGCCATCACGTCGGTGACCAACCGGCTCGCCTGCACGTCGATCCGCCGGACCTCCTCGAGGAGCTCCGACAGCTCGGCGTCGCGGTCTTCGGGCATCAGGGTACCGGGACGGTGTCGAGCACCTTCCGGATCACGTGCTCGGACGTGAGGCCCTCGGCCTCCGCCTCGTACGTCGTGATCACGCGGTGCCGCAGCACGTCCATGGCGACCGCCTTGATGTCGTGCGGCGTCACGTAGCCACGGCCCTCCAGGAAGGCGCGGGCCCGCGCGGCCTGGGTGAGCATGATCGTTCCGCGCGGCGAGACGCCGTAGAGGATCAGCGGCGCGAGGCCCTTGAGCCCGGCCTCTTCCGGCCGGCGCGTCGCGAACGCCAGGTCCACGATGTAGCTGAGCACCTTGTCGTCGACGTAGATCTGGTCGAGGAGCGCGCGCGCGCCGAATACCTGCGCGGGCTCCGCGACCTGGCGGACGACCAGCTTCTTGGCGTCGGTCCTCGCCATGCGCTCGACGATCGCCTTCTCCTCGTCCTTGCTCGGGTAGTCGACCACGACCTTGAGCATGAAGCGGTCGACCTGCGCCTCGGGCAGCGGGTAGGTGCCCTCCTGCTCGATCGGGTTCTGCGTCGCGAGCACGAGGAAGGGGCTGGGCAGCGCGCGGGTCTCGCCGGCCAGCGTCACCTGGCGCTCCTGCATGGCTTCCAGCAGCGCCGACTGCACCTTGGCCGGCGCGCGGTTGACCTCGTCGGCCAGGACGAAGTTGGCGAACACGGGCCCCTCGCGGACGGACCAGACGCCGGTCTTGGGGTCGTAGACCTGGGTGCCGACCAGGTCGGAAGGCAGGAGGTCGGGCGTGAACTGGATGCGCCGAAACGTTCCGCCCAGCGCGCTCGCGAGCGACTGCACGGCCAGCGACTTGGCCAGGCCGGGCACCCCTTCGATCAGCACGTGCCCGTCGGCGAGGAGCCCGGTGAGCATGCCGTCGACCAACGACCGCTGGCCCACGATCACGCCCTCCACTTCGCGGAGCACGTCGCGAAGGAACGCGCTCTCCTTTTCGATGCGGGCGGCGACGGCGGAAACGTCGGTCAAGGGATGCGGACTCCGGTGCTCACTCCTCGTCCGGGCGCAGAAGTTCGGGATCGATCCCGGAAAGCGCCGTCTCGAGCCTGGAAGCGAGGTCGTCCTTCTTCTTCTCGCGGAGCCGCACCAGCAGCATCTGGGCGGTCTCGCCGGCCTTGATGCCCACCCCGTCCCGTGTGCCCGCGGAATCGGGGTGGCGTGCGAACGAGGCGAGTATCTCCGTCACCGCGCGCGCGTCGTCCCCGAGCTCGTAGGCGACCCGCGCGCGCGCAGCCAGCGCGATGGCGATGGCGGGATCGGCGCTCGCGCGGTTGTCCGCGTCGGCCTGAATCGCGCTTTCGTAGTGCTCGATGGCGCGCGCGTAGGCCGCCAGCGCCTTCTCGTAGGCGCGCGTGCGCCGGTGGTGATCGGCGGCCGCGATCGAAGCGACGGCCGCGAACGGCGCGAGGCGCGCCGGATCGGACCGGTCCGCGAGCATCTTCCGGTAGGCCGCCTCCAGGCCGTCGGGCCCGCGCCACTTCAACAGGCGGTCGCGCAGCCGCTCGTGGAGCCTGCTCGAATCCGGGAAGCGGGCGAGGCCCTCCCACAGGGTCCGGTTGGCCCGGTACCGCGCGCCCAGCCAGTCCAGCAGTTCGTAGTGCCACAGGACCTGGCCGTCCGTTCCGAGGGGATGGCGGAGCAGCAGGGTGTACGCCGAGTGCAGGTCCGAGAGCCACTCGACCGGCCAGTCCTTCTGCTCCTTGACCGCCGCCCGGATCGCCTTCCAGCGGGACTCCGCGAAGACCGTCACCACGGCCATCGAGGCCCAGCCCCGGTCGCCCGCCGGCAGGTCCTTCATCGCTTCGGCCGCAGCCTTGTAGCCCTCTTCCCGGTCGCCCTCGTAGTAGGCGGCCAGCGCGAGGACGGCGTTCAGCCGCCAACCCTTCGCCCCGAGCGCCTCGGCCTCGCGCGAGGCGCGACGCGCGTCCTTGAAGAGGTAGGAGGCGACGCGCCGCCCGATCCTGGGATTGAGCGCGTACGTCCTCGGCGCCGCGAGCGCCAGCGCCAGGGAAGCCTCGGCGTACTCGATGCGCGGGGTGGGGTCCTTGGGGCGCTCGTAGGCCGCCCGGGCCTGCTTTTCGACGTGCGACAGGCGGCCGCCGCCGCCGTACACCGCCGCGGGCGGCGTGCCGACGGGCCGCGGCCCCGACCAGGCCTTCAGGTCCACCATACTCGAGTCGCCGGCCAGCCCCTGGTGGACCCCGGCCAGCCACTGTGCCCGTACGGATCCGTCGCCCAGCCGCTTGAGCGCGGCGATGAGCGCGTCGCGCTCGGCCGCATCCATGGGGACCTGCAGGGCGTCGGAGACGAGCTCCGCGGCGTCCGCGGTCTTGACCTCGGCGAGCGTGCGCCGCGCGGCCCGGCTGAGGTCGGCGTCGAGGCCGAAGATCGCGAGGCGCAGGAGGTCGATCTGCGCCGCCGTGTCGTTGTGCTTGAGCGTCGCCTCGAGGAGAGAGCGGCGCAGCTCCGGATCGCCCCTCCGGTAGGCGTTCTCCACCGCGCCGCGGTCGGCGACGTGGCGGCTCGCGACCCGCTCGAGGATCGGGCGGTCGCTGCGGACGATCGGCGGCTTACTGGGCGGCAGCTTGGCGCGGCCCTCGCGGACCGAGTCGAACACCGAGGCGGTGTCGTCGGTGTAGAAGACGTCGGAGACTTCCTTGCCGCTCAGGTCGACGGTGATGTGGCGCGGCGCGACGCGCTGCCCGTCGCAGAACTTCTCGTAGATGATCGGCTCGATCCAGATGTGCTCGGCGCAGGTGACGCCGCCGAAGCGCGGGCACGGGATCCGCCGCCCGGAATCGTCGTGGTCGCGCGGATTGTGACGGTAGACCGAGGCGATCACCGTGACATAGGGCTCGTAGAGCGCGGTGACCTCCGGCTGGCGGTAGCGCACGCCGGCGTAGTGCTCGCTCGCGATCTCGCCGTCCATGTTGATGCAGACGAGGATCGGCTTGCCCGTCTCCCGCGAGACCGCCACCGCGTCCTCCCACGTGCGCTGCCACGTGATGAGGCAGGGTTTCTTCCAGTCCTCCGCGGTCGGCGCCGGCCACATCTGCTCGCGGGTCAGGCCCTGGCCCTCGCGATCCCCCTGGGCGGCCGCGACGGTCGCCATCATCGCGAGGCTGATCAGGAGCGCGGGAATACCGAATTGCCTACTCATTAGCAGGAGCGACTATAGCCGCCTGCCCTTGCGGGTCAATGGACCCCGCCCTTGCCGGATCCCGATCGCTCTGCGGGACGCAGACGGGCAGGTGCGCGTGCGTGGCGCGGTGGCGCGAGTTCGCTACAATCCCGCGGCGCCGCCCGCGGTGCGCCACGTGCCCATGACGGAGAGGGATCAGAGCACCGAGAGACGCAGCCTGCCGGCCCGCGTCTGGCGTTCCATCTTTCGGGGACCGGTCGTGCCGCGCACCGACCAGGAGCGCAAGTGGGTGGTGTTCAACACCCTCGTGCTCCACCTGCGGCCGATCCGCGTGCCCGCCTCGACGCTGAAGTTCACGCACACCTTCGGGCTGGGCGGGTCCTGCCTGGTGCTCTTCCTGCTGCTGGCGGCGACCGGCCTGCTGATGGTGTTTGTCTACGTCCCCTCGCCCGAGCGGGCCTACGACTCGGTGGTCGGGCTCGAGGACGACGTCGCCTTCGGGAGCCTGGTGCGGGGCGTGCACCACTGGAGCGCCAACCTGCTGGTGGTCTTCGCCGGGCTCCACATGCTGCGGGTCTTTCTCACCGGAGGGTTCCGGGAGCCGCGCCAGTTCAACTGGATCGTCGGGCTGTCCCTGCTGCTCTGGGTACTGGCAGCCAACTTCACCGGCTACCTGCTCCCCTGGGACCAGCTCTCCTACTGGGCGATCACGATCAGCACCGCGATGGTGACGTACCTTCCCGGCGCCGGCCCCGGGCTCAAGGAGGTCGTGCGGGGCGGCGGCGAGATCGGCGCCCCGACGCTGATCAACTTCTACGCGTTGCACACGACGTTGCTGCCCATCCTCTTCCTCTCGTTCGCCGCCTGGCACTTCTGGCGCGTGCGCAAGGCCAAGGGCGTCGTGCGTCCGCGCCGCGCGGACGGGTCGCCCGTCGGCCCGGAGGGCAACGTCCTGTTCCTGCCGAACCTCCTGGTGCGGGAGGTGGCGATGGCACTGGCCGTACTCGCCGGCGTGGTTCTCCTGGCGACGCTGCTCGGCGCGCCGCTGGGCGAGCGCGCCAACCCCGGCATGAGCCCCAACCCGGCCAAGTCGCCGTGGTTCTTCGTCGGTTTCCAGGAGTTGCTGCTCCACCTCCACCCCTTCTTCGCGGTGTGCGTGATCCCGCTGTGCGCGGCGGCGGCGCTGGCGCTGCTGCCCTACCTGAGGTCGGACGAAGACACGACCGGGATCTGGTTCCGTTCCGCGCGGGGGCGCCGTCTCGCCGCGTGGGCCGCGGGCCTCGGGCTCTTCCTCGGCGTGGGCGGCGTGCTGGTCGACGAGCTCGTGCTGACGGGCGGACACGCCGTGGACGCCAGCGGAGCGTTCGCGGCGCGTGGGCTGGTTCCGTTCGGGCTGCTGGTGGTCGGCCTCGCGCTCTTCGCGCGGTTCCTGCGTCGGCGGCGGGGAGCCACGCGTGACGAGGTGGTGCTGGCGATCTTCCTGCTGCTCGCCGTCGCGTTTGTCGCGCTGACGGTGATCGGCTACGGGTTTCGCGGCGAGGGAATGGCCTTGAGGTGGCCTTGAGGTGAGCAGCGACCACACTTCTACCCGACGACGCATCCTGGCCGTGCTCGCGGCGGCGCTGGGCTTGGTCGCCCTCACGGAAATCGTGTGGATCGCACTGGCCTTCATGAAGCCGCGCAAACGACCGCGGGGCGCCGCCGGCATGGTCGTGGCCGGACCGGTCGAGCGTTTCGCACCGGGGAGCGTGACCG
>JAFDDB010000096.1 GCA_019311115.1 Deltaproteobacteria bacterium | reverse complement strand
CCGCTCGAGCAGGGCGTCCACCTGTGGCGTGGGCTGCTTCGGCGGCCGGTGGAGCTGCCCCCAGAGCGTGGTGCGCGTGCCGTCCACGACGTCCTCGCGGGCCACCGCCTCGAGGGCTTCACGGACCTCTCTTCCGAGCTCGGGCGCGTCGTAGCGCACGTCGATCCAGGCCTCGGCGTGCTCGGGCACGATGTTCCGCTTGGTGCCGCCCCGGACGGTGCCCACGTTCAAGGTGAGGCCCCGATCGTAGTCGGTCAGCGCCTCGATGCGCAGGATCTTCGCGGCGATCTCGTGGATGGCGCTGCGCCCTTGGTCGTGCGCGCTGCCCGCGTGCGCGGCCACGCCCTCGACGGCCAGGTGGAACTGCCCGAGTCCCCGGCGCGACCGCACCATGCCGCCGTCGTGCGCCGACTCGAACACGAAGCCCAGGTCGGCCCGCCGCGCCTCGGCCTCGATCACGCCGCGCGAGCCGAGCGATCCGATCTCCTCGTCGCTGTTGAAGAGCACGGTCCACTCGGCGTCGTCCAGGTCGCCCAGCGAGTGCAGCCCGCGCAGCGCCTCGAGCAGCACGACCAAGCCGCTCTTCATGTCGGCCACGCCCGGGCCCGTGGCGCGGTCGGAGTCGTCGGGGTCGACGGCGAATCGCTGAAAGGGGGAGTCCGGCTCGAAGACCGTGTCGAAGTGGCCCACCAGCAGCACCCGCAGGGGATTGCCCATCCCCTGCTTGTCCGGCGGACTCGCCTTGCGGCGCGCGCGCACGATCGGTCCCGTCGCGACGCGTCCGCGCCCGGGCAGGTCTACCTCGTCTCCGGGCAGGATCTCGACCTGGAAGCCCAGCGCCTCGAGCGGCTTCGCCAGCAAGCGAGCGAAGGCGTCGAGTCCCGGGCCGTTCCACGAGCCGGTGTTGATATCTACCCAGGCCGCCAGCGTCCGCACCATCTCGTCGCGGCGCTCGCCGATCAGGACCTTGAGCTCGATCTCCTCGGCGTCGAGTGTCGCGGGATCGGCGACGACCGGATCGGCAGCGAGGGCGGGCCGCGACGTCGCGGCCATCAGCAGCACGGCCAGGGCCAGCGGAACGTGCCTCAAGACCTCTCCTTTTCCCCCTGGGGCTCCGGGATGCTACTCGAAATCCGAGCCTTTGAGGCCCTCTCACGTTCGCCGTACACTCCAGAAGTGCGCACTCCGCGAGTCTCCGTCCCCATCACCCTGACCGCCGGGGTGGTCGCGATCACCATCGCGCTCACCGTCGGCTGGCAGATCCTGGTGGCGCGCGAGTCCGGGGCCCTGCTCGAGGGCTTCCGCACGGTGCACTGGGTGCTGGTCTTCGGCGGAGCGCTCTTCTTCGCGCTGATCATCACCGCCGCCATCCTGCAGGCCGTCCTGCTGGTGCGCGAGATCCGCAACAACCAGCGCCAGCAGAACTTCATCGACGCGGTCACGCACGAGCTCCACACCCCGCTGGCGTCGTTGCAGCTCTACCTGGACACGATGCGCGAGAAGACCCTCGACGCGGAGCGGCGCGAGGAGTTCCTCGACATCATGAGCATCGACCTGGCGCGGCTGCAGGGCACGATCGACCAGATCCTGAACGCGGCGCGCAGCGAAGTCCGGCGCAGCCGCCGGGCCTGGGTAGACATCGGGGGGCTGCTGCGCGAGTGCGTCGAAGAGGCGCGCGAGCGCCACGAGCTGGGCGAGAACGACATCTCCCTCGATGTGCCTCTGGGCGCGTCGGTGCGCGGCGAGGCGGAGCAGCTGCGGCTGGCGTTCCGCAACCTGATCGAGAACGCCGTGCGCTACGGCGGCGAGAAGCACGAGATCGAGGTCACGGTTCGGCCGCGCTCGGCGCGCAAGCTCCAGATCGAGGTCTCGGACCGGGGCGTCGGCATGCCCGAGTCCGCGCTGCGCCGCGTCTTCCTGCGCTTCCAGCGGCTGTCGCACGAGGGCGTGTTCGGCTCGCGCGGACTGGGACTCGGTCTCTACATCGTGCGCAACGTGGTGCGCGCGCACGGCGGTTCGATCCGCGCCGAGAGCGAAGGTCTCGGCACGGGCAGCCGCTTCGTGATGACTCTACCGGGACAGCTGGATGGAAACGCGCATCCTTCTGGTTGAGGACGAGGAGCACCTGGCGCGCGGTCTCCAGTTCAACCTCGAGACCGAGGGCTACAGCGTCGAGGTGTGCGAGCGCGGCGAGACCGCGCTCGAGCGGCTGTCGAACGGGAGCGAGTTCGAGCTGGTGCTGCTCGACGTCATGCTGCCCGGCATCTCGGGGATCGACGTGCTCGAGCGCCTGCGTGGGCGCGGCAACGCCGTACCGGTGCTGCTGCTGACCGCGCGCGACACCGAGGAGGACATCGTGGTGGGGCTCGACGCGGGCGCCGACGACTACCTGACCAAGCCGTTCTCGCTTCCGGTGCTGATGGCGCGCGTGCGCACGCTGCTGCGCCGCGCACCCAAGGCGACGGAGACCGCGACCTTCACCATCGGCGACTGCACCGTCTACCCCGACCGCTTCGAGGTCGAGCGCGGCGGCGAGCGCTCGCCGCTGACGGCCAAGGAGCTGGGACTGCTGCTGCTCCTGCAGCGGCGGCGCGGAAGCGCCGTGAGCCGCGGCGAGATCCTGCAGGACGTCTGGGACCTGCACCCCGAGACGAAGACGCGCGTGGTCGACACGTTCATGCTGCGGCTCCGCAAGCTGATCGAGCCCGACCCGTCGTCGCCGCGCTACCTGCAGTCGGTGCGCGCCTTCGGCTACCGGCTGCTCGACGAGGAGCCGGACTAGTCGGAGCGCCGGTTCCTCGCGCCGCGCAGGCGGTGCGCCACGAAGGACTCGGACGGTGCGCTGCCGTCGCCAGACGACGCCATGCGCCGGGCCGCCTCGACCAGGCCGCCGGCCGAGCCGCTCTGGCTCTCGTGGCAGGCGAGCGCCGCGAGCTTGCGGTCGAGCGTCTTGGAGATGTCGACGCGCGCGTCGCCCTGCGCCGAGTCGAAGAGCCACAGGTGCGCGGGCTCCCAGGGCTCGACGCCGCGCACGAGCTGGTCGGGGTAGAAGTTCGGGTTGCCGGACCGCGGGTAGATGGCGTCGAGCACGGCCTGGCCGGTGGCGCGGTGGTCGGTGTGGCCCAGGAAGCTGCGCGAGCCGAAGCGGCGCCAGAGCGTGGTGGGGTCGTGGGTCAGCACCAGGTCGGGGCGGTTCTCGCGGATGGCGCGGCACACGTCGGCGCGCAGGTCCTCGTCGCAGACCACCTCTCCGTCACTGCGGCCGAGCAACTGCACGCGCTTCACGCCCAGCTCTTCGGCCGCGCGCTCCTGCTCGCCGCTCCGCACCAGCGCGATGTCCTCGACCCCGCGCCCGCCGCGCGAGCCGTCGGTGCAGACGACCAGGGAGACCTCGACGCCCAGGTCCACCAGGCGAGCGAGCGTGCCGCCGGCCGAGAACTCGCAGTCGTCGGGATGCGCGCCGAACGCCGTCACCCGTTCCAGGCCCAGGGACTCCAGCTCGATCTCGCGCATGAGCGGAACGCTAGCACGCGCACCGCCGCCTCGGCGGTCCGCCGCGGCGCTTCGGCGCGCAACCGAAGGGGGGGGGCGACCCGGGCCCGGCCCCCAGAGTAGACTGCGCGGACAGGAGGTCCCCATGCAGGTCGATTCCCCCGAAAAAGTCGGTCTCTTCGAGGCGCTCTACTCGACGCGCGCGCTGCGCCGCTACAAGACGGATCCCGTGCCGGACGAGCTGCTCTACCAGGTGATCGACGCCGGCATCCGCGCGCCCGCCGGGAGCAACGCGCAGGTGTGGCACTTCCTGATCGTTCGCGACGCCGACAAGCGCCGCCGCATCGGGGAGCTGTACATGCAGACCTGGGAGACCTACGGCAAGCAGTTCCTCGAGAACCCGGACGCCATCGAGAACCTGCCGAAGCAGATGCAGCTGGTGGTCAAGTCCACCGACCACCTGGCGCGGCACTTCGCCGAGGCGCCGGTGCACCTGTTCGTATGCGGCCCGGAGCAGTCGGTGGGCACCGTCTACCCGGCCATGCAGAACGTGCTGCTCGCCTGCCGCGGGCTGGGGCTCGCGAGCGTCATCACCATGTTCCACCGGCCCTACACCAAGGAGCTACAGGAGCTGCTCGGCATTCCCGAGGACCAGGTCGCCCACGGCCTGCTGCCGATCGGCTGGCCGTCGGACAAGATCGGGCCGGTGAACCGCATCCCCGTCCACAAGGTGTCGAGCGTGGACACCTGGGGCGAGAGCTGGGACTACGCAAAGCAGCAGCCCGAAGAGGGTCTGCGAAAGCGCTGGACTGGGCGCTAGGAGGATCTGGAGTGCGTGATTTCGAAGGCAAGGTCGCGGTCGTCACCGGCGGTGCGAGCGGCATCGGGCTCGGCATGGCGACCAAGTTCGCCGAGAAGGGCATGAAGCTGGTGCTGGCCGACGTGGAGGTTCCGGCGCTCGAGAAGGCGGCCGCCGCCTTCGAGGCCGAGGGCACCGAGGTGCTCGCCGTACCCACCGACGTGTCGAGCGAAGAGGCCATGGACGCCCTGGGTGCGAAGACCTTCGAGCGCTTCGGGGGAGTCCACGTGGTCTGCAACAACGCCGGCGTCGGCGGCGGCGGCGTCATGTGGGAGCTGACGCGCAAGGACTGGGAGTGGGTGATGGGCCCGAACCTGTGGGGCGTCATCCACGGCGTGCGCGTCTTTGCCAAGCACCTGGTCGAGCAGGACGAGGGCCACATCGTGAACACCGCGTCGATGGCGGGGATGCTCTCGGTCCCGGGCATGGGCCCCTACAACGTGACCAAGCACGCCGTCGTGACGCTGTCGGAGACGCTGTACAGCGAACTCGTCGCCGCCGAGTCGAAGGTCGGCGTGTCGGTGCTGTGCCCGGGCTTCGTCAACACGCGCATCTTCGAGTCGGACCGCAACCGGCCCGAGGACCTGCAGAACGCGCCCGGCACCGAGCCCGAGATGACCGACGAGGACGTAGCGCGCCGCGAGATGGCGGCGCAGTTCATGAAGACCGCGATGCCGACGACGAAAGTGGCCGAGCTGGTCTTCGACGCCATCGAGCACCAGAAGCTCTACATCCTGACCCACCCCGGCAGCGCAGACAGCATCCGCCGCCGCATGGAGGCGATCATCGAGGGCCGCAACCCCGAGCCGATCGAGCCAACAGCGTTCGCGTCGTCGAGCGACTAGGCGTCGGGATCGAGGCGGAAGGCGTCGCCGTCGCGGACGATCCGGCCGGCGGTGGGGCCCGCGAAGTGCGTGCCGATCACCAGCACGGGCTCGTCCGCGTAGCGGGCGAGGAAGTCGCGGCGCGTACGCTCCGCTCGCTCGGGCTCCACGTCGGCGGAGCTTCCCCACTCCGGGTGGGCGCACTGCACGGGGTGGTGCATCAGGTCGCCGGTGATCACGCCGCGCGCGCCGCGTGACTCGATCACGACGCTCACGTGGCCGGGCGTGTGTCCCGGGGTGGGCTCGAAACGGATCTCGGAGTTGACCACGTGGTCCGACGCGACCAGGTCTACGAGTCCCGCCTCGAACACCGGCTGCACGGAGTCTCCGAACACGTCACCGTAGGGGGCGTCTTCCTGGTCCTCGGCCGACCAGTAGGCGAACTCGCGCTGGCCGAACAGGTAGCGCGCGTTCTCGAAGGTCGGCACCCACTTGCCGTCTAGCAGCCGGGTGTTCCAGCCGACGTGGTCGATGTGCAGGTGCGTGCAGAGCACGCGGTCGATCGAGTCCGGGGGAAAGCCCGCCTCCGCCATGTCCGACAGGAACGGCCCCGACATGCGGTCCCAGGCTGGAACCGGACGCACCTTGTCGTTGCCCACGCAGGTGTCTACGAGGATCCGCTCGTCTCCCGACTCGACGACCAGCGAGTGGATGCTGATGTGCGCCTTGCCCTTCTCGTTGGCAAAGTGCGGCACGAGCCACTTCTCCTTCGCCAGGTTCTCGGGCGTCGCGTCGGGCAGGATCCACGTCGCCGCACCCGTCGACTCGATCTCCACCACCTTGGTCACGGTCACGTCACCGATCTTCCAGCGCTGCATCCGGAGCCTCCTGGGCGCGCAGTCTAACAGCAACCGAAGACGCGGAATGGTAGGGTGCGGCATGAGTGCCCCCGCGCCCGAGACACTCCTCGACGACCTCTGCTTCCCCGAGGGCCCGCGCTGGCACGAAGGGCGACTCTGGTTCTCGGACATGCACGACCACAAGGTGCGCGCCGTCGACGCCGGCGGCCGCGCCGAGACGATCGTGGACCTGGGCGAGCGCCGACCGTCGGGGCTCGGCTGGACCCCGGACGGCCGGCTGCTCGTCGTGTCGATGGTCGACCGGCGCCTGCTGCGGCTCGACCCCGACGGGCTGGTCGAGGTCGCGGACCTGACCGGGCTGGCCCCGTTCCACTGCAACGACATGGTGGTCGACTCGCAGGGGCGCGCCTACGTCGGGAACTTCGGCTTCGACCTCGACGCCAGGGAGACGCCGCGCTCGACCGCGCTGGTGCGCGTGGACCCCGACGGCAGCACGCGCGTCGCGGCCGACGACCTGAGCTTTCCGAACGGCGCGGTGATCACGCCCGACGGCTCGACGCTGATCGTCGGCGAGACGTTCGGCGCGCGGCTCACCGCGTTCGACGTGGCGGCCGACGGGGGGCTGTCGAACCGCCGCGTCTGGGCGCAGCTCGAGGGCGCCGTCCCCGACGGCATCGCGCTCGACGCCGAGGGCCAGGTCTGGGTGGCGTCTCCCGTCAGCGCCGAGGTACTGCGCGTTCGCGAGGGCGGACAGGTGACCGAGCGCGTCCGGGTCGAGACGCAGGCCTTCGCGTGCATGCTCGGGGGCGAGGCCGGGACGACGCTCTTCATCTGCACGGCCGCGAACTCGGACCCCGAGGAGACCGCGGCCACGCGCAGCGGGCGCATCGAGACCGTCGAGGTGGACGCGCCGCACTCCGGACTTCCGTAGGACGGGGCCGGCCCTAGGACGGGCCCTGCCGTAGGCGGCCCTCAGAACCCGAAGCGCAGCGTCGCGACCTCGCCCGGCCGCAGGTCGAGCGCGACCGCGCCGTCGGCGTTGGGCTCGAGCGTCGCGAGCGGCGTCTCGTCGAGTCGAACGCGCTCGATACGGCTCGCCGCGGCGCGCGTCGAGACGCGCACGCGTCCCGGCGCTTCGCCCAGCCACACGCCGCGCACGACCAGGGACGCGCCGTCCTCCGCCAGGCAGACCGCGGTGGTGCGGAAGCCGGCGCCGTCTACGCGGAGCAAGGAGTCGCACTCTGCCAGCGGTCCGGGGTGGACCTGTGTTCCGATCCCGCGCGGGGGCGCCTGGAAGGCGTCCGCCTGCGCTCGCGCGTCGGCCGACTCGCCGTCAACGACCGGGATCAACGACAGCCGGAATCGCTGCCGGCCCGGGCTCTGCCCGCCGGGCGTCGGCAACTGCGGCCCCGCGCCGCCGGCTCGCGTCGCCAGGTCGTTGCGCGATAGCCAGCCGAAGCAGCGCAGCAGCGTCATCGCGATCACGCCGTCGGGACTCACGCTCGCCTCGCGCAGTCCGTGCGACGCCACGACGAGTCCGCCGGCCTCGACGAACGAGCGCACGGGAAGCTCCTCGCGCGGCTGCTCCTGCCAGTCGGGTCCTCCGCGGTCCGGGGTCGTCGAGCGCTCGACCTGCTCGAAGTGACCGTCGTAGACCGCGGTCGCGCACGACACGCCCGTGGGGAAGAGCAGCTCCAGACGGTGATCCGACGCGGAGTTGTCGATCTCGACCTCGACGTCCACGCGCGGCACGCCCTCGACCAGCGAGAGCACGATCCCGACGGGAAGCTCGACCGTCTCGTCGCAGCGCCGCGTGCGGTCGGGCTCCAGCTCTTTCGGCACGTCGAGTACACCCCGCACCTCGAGCGACTGCACCGCGTCGCAGCTGCGCGTCGAGAGCTTGACGTCGCGCAGGCACGGCACGCGGTCGGCGTCGTCGAGCGGATCGGTGGTGTAGCTGTCGCCTCGTTCGCCGCGGTCGCGCAGGGCGAGCAGCCCGTCGAAGCTCCGCCCCGTCTTCTGGTCCAGCAGCGAGACGCGGCCGTCGGCATCGGCGCGGACCGCGAACCGCTCGTTCCCGATCTGAGCGCCGGTGGACGCGGACTCTTCCACCAGAGCGGCCGGAGCCGCCGCACACGGCCGCACGCCGAGTGCGCGGTAGCCGTGCGCGGGCAGACCGGCGACTCGCACCTCCAGGTCGACGCGCGTCGCGAACCCGGTGTAGACCCGCACGCGCTCGAGCCCGGGCGAGTCGAGCTCGGTCTGCAGGCGCGCGAGGCCCTCACTCACCCGGTCGAGCTTGGGCGATCCGCCCTCGGAGACGATCAGCTCGATGGACAGCTCGTCGCCGCTCCGCTCCAAGGACACGGATTCGATCGCGAGCCCCAGGATCCGGCCGCGCTCGATGCCGCGCGCCAGCGGACCCACGGCCTCGGGCTCCAGCACCAGCCGCGCAAGCTCGCGCGCCTCGCGGCGCAGCACGCGGTACGGCAGGACGCGACCCCGGCCGTCGACGATCTCGAACGGATCGAGCCCGCCGCCGAGCTCGATCCGGGCCCGCGCCAGGTCCGTGCGCTCGACGCCCGCCGAGTTGAACACGACGAGCGCCTGCTGCGCACCATGCGCCGCCAGCGCGCTCGTGTCCACCTCGAGCGCCAGGGCGGTCAGGCTCTGGCGCGTGACCTCGCGCGAGATCTGCTCGCTCTGGTCGAAGCGCGGGCGCATCTCGTCGTGCACCGCGTCTACGGAGCAGCCGCAGATGGAGTCGTGCGGGTGGTTCTCGAGCAGCAGCGCCCACGCCCGGTCGAGCAGGGCCTGCGGCTCGCGCACGCGCGGCGTCTCGAGGTTTCCGGTCCAGACCCGCGTGTCGGCCTGGTCCGCGCAGAAGTGCTCGGCCCAGGCCGAGAAGGGCTCGGCCCAGCGCTCCAGCTCGCGCTCGCACTCGTCATTGCGGAGCTTCAGCCACGTCCGGCTCGACAGCACGCCCGGCAGCAGGTGGTGCAGCTGCGGGTCGCGCAGCTCTCCGCGCACCACGGGCAGGTCGAGGCCACGCGTCTCGACCTCCTCGCGAAGCGCCTGCATGTAGGCGGGCAGCGTCGAGTGCAGCCACTCGTCCTGGCCGGTGTCGGCCCCGCGCAACAGCGCGGGCAGCTCCGGCTGCGGCTCGTGGTGGTCGGTGCCGTTCAGCATCAGCCGGTGAGAGACGACGCTGTGCTTGGCAAGCGAGTCGTCGAGCGAGCGCAGCACGCGCTCGAACGAGTCCTGTCGCACCGGGAGCCGCGTCGCGTTGTCGTACCCGTCGCGAAGGTACGACACGAGCACGCGCGAGCCGTCGGGGCTCTCCCACCAGAGCTCGACCGGGTCGTCGCCGAGCCCGCGCCGGAAGGCCGCACACTCGATGCCGAAGCCGCGCAGGATCTGCGGAAGCTGTCCCACGTGACCGAACGGATCGGGCACGTAGCCGACCGCCATCCGCCCGCCCAACGCCGCGGCGCGCCGCGCGCCGTAGCGGAGGTTCCGCACCAGCGACTCGGGACTCACCAGGAACTCGTCCGGCAGGATGGTCCACGGGCCGACCAGCAGCCGCCCCTCTGCGATCAACCGCTCGACCAACGCGCGGCGCCCGGGCCGCACCTGCAGGTAGTCGTCGATCACGATCGTCTGCCCGTCGAGCGTGAAGTAGCGGTAGTCCGGATCGCGCTCGAGCAGGTCGAGCAGCCCGTCCACCAGGTGCACCAGCTTGATGCGGAACTCCTGGAACGGCAGGTACCACTCGCGATCCCAATGCGTGTGCGGAACGACGTGGAGCGTGGTCATGCCGCGATCATATCCCGCCGCGGCAACTCGTGTGCAGGCTCAGGACCGCCCGCGGGGCTGCCGATACAGGATGTAGGGAGCCGTCATGCAGAAACTGTTCGGACTGCTCGTGATCATTGGAATGGTCTGGTACGCGCTCTCGGTCTACACCGGAGACGGTCGCGGCGGCGTAGACATGGGGGGCTGGCTCGACCCGATCGGCGGAGCCGAAGACGGGCCGCAGATGAGCATGCCGGGCCGGAGCCCGAGCAGCGACGACTCCTCGTCCGGATCCTCGAGCCGCAGCAACCACTGGAACAGCAGCTCCCGCGCCCAGAAGACGGGCCGCGAGAGCATCACCAAGAGCGAGAGCATCCCCCAGGCGATGAAGCGGAAGGTCACGAACGCCTTCCAGAAGAGCTACGACCGGGTCGACCCGTAGGCGCCGACGCCTCCCCGCACCACCGCCCCTCCTTATATCGCGCGGAGGGCTCGCGTATCCTGAGCGGCATGAGTGACATCGCGTTCCGGCAGGTCGAAACGAACGGCATCTCGATGCGCATCGCCGAGGCGGGCGAGGGACCACTGGTCCTGCTCTGCCACGGCTTTCCCGAGTCCTGGTACTCGTGGCGGCACCAACTTCCGGCGCTCGCCGCAGCCGGCTACCACGCGGTGGCCCCAGACATGCGCGGCTACGGCGGCACCGACGCGCCCGAGCCGATCACTGACTACGACATCTTCCACCTGACCGGCGACATGGTCGGCGTGCTCGACGCACTCGGCGAGGAGCAGGCGGTCCTGGTCGGACACGACTGGGGCTCGGTCGTGGCGTGGGACGGCGCGCTGTTCCGTCCCGACCGCTTCCGCGCCGTCGTCGGGATGAGCGTCCCGTACTTTCCGCGCCTGCCCATCCAGCCGACGCAGGCGATGAAGGCCGCGGCGGGCGACCGCTTCATGTACATCCTGTACTTCCAGGAGCCGGGCAAGGCCGAGGCCGAGCTCGACCCGGACCCGGAGCGCGTGCACCGCATGTTCCTCTGCGCGATCGGCGGGACCGCCGAGGAAGGGCGCGGCTGGAAGACGGACATCCCCAAGACCGGCAAGTTCCTCGACGGGCTGAGCGAGCCCGAGAAGATCCCGGACTGGCTCACCGAGGAAGACATCCGCTACTACGGAAACGAGTTCAAGGAGCGCGGCTTCCGCGGCGGGCTCAACTGGTACCGCAACTTCGACCGCAACTGGGAGCTGATGTCGCCCTGGGCCGGCGCGAAGATCCGCGTGCCCGCGCTTTTCATCGGCGGCCTCTCGGACCCGGTCGTGACCGGCGGCGGCGACGGGCCGGGTCTGGGCGTGCAGCTTCTGCCCTCGCTCTGCGAGGACCTGCGCGGAACCGTGCTGATCGAGCAGGCTGGCCACTGGAACCAGCAGGAGAAGCCCGAGGAGACGAACCGGGCGCTGCTCGACTTCCTGCGAGAGCTGGACGGGTAGCCCGAGCTCCATGACCGACCCCACCGGGACGGGGACGGCGAAGGGGACGGGGACGGGCGTCGTCGGGATCCTGGCGAACCCCATGTCGGGCCGCGACGTGAGACGCCTCGCGGCACGGGCCAGCCGCACGACGCAGGAGAGCAAGCGCGAGCAGATCGCGCGCGCGGTGATCGGGGCGGTCGCCGGCGGCGCGAAGCGCGTGCTCGTCACGCCCGAGCCCTTTCGCATCGCTACCGGCGCCGTCGAGAACCTGCGCCTCGATGCCGAGATCGAGGTGCTCGACATCCAGGTCGAGGTCGATGCGGGCGACACCGAGCGCGGCGCGCTCGCGATGCGCGAAGCCGGCTGCGGTGCACTGCTCGTGCTGGGCGGCGACGGAACCAATCGCTGCGTGGCGAGAGCCTGGCCGGACGCGCCGGTCGTTCCGCTCTCCACCGGCACCAACAACGTCTTTCCTGTGATGGTCGAGGCCACCATGGCCGGCGCCGCGGCCGGACTCGTGGCGTCGGGGCGCGTCAAGCTCGAAGAGGCCGCGCGCCCGGCCAAGGCGGTGCACGTGCGCATCGACGACGAGCCCGACGACCTGGCGCTCGTCGACGCGGCGTTCCTGGTCGGCGACCGCGTCGGGAACTACCTGCCCGTGGACCCGGCCCGGATCCGGCGGCTGGTGCTGGCGCGGAGCGAGCCCGCCGCGGTCGGCGTGTCGGCGATCGGCGGGATGACCTGTCCCGCAGGCGCCGACGACGAGTTCGGGGCCGACGTGGAGTGCGTCGCTCACGAGGACGGTGGGCGCGTCGTGCTCGTTCCGATCTCGCCCGGCCTCTACCGCAACGTCCACGTGGCGGCGGCGCGACGGCTCGATTTCGGCGAAGACGTCGCCGTGAAGGGCCCCGGCATCCTGGCCTTCGACGGCGACCGCGAGCGCACGCTCGCACCCGGACAGGTGGCACACCTGTGCGTGCGAAGAGACGGCCCGCGGGTGATCGACGTGGGCGTCACCCTGCGGCTGGCCTCGGAGCGCGGAGCCTTCGAGGACCGCGGCCCCTGGCGGGACGCCTTCGACGGCGCCTGGACGAAGTCGTCCTGCTGCTGATTCCGGCCTTGCCGCGGGCGCGCCCGTCTGCGACCCTCCGGACGTCCAGTCACTGTCCGATCCAAGCAAGAGGAGGAGTGGAAATGTCGGTCACGCGCCGCAACCAGGCACAGCCACGCCTCCCGGTCACTCGGGCCTAGACACCTCCCGGCGCCTCGCGCCGGACCTTCCCGACCGACCTCCGGGGCACCGCCCGCTGCGATAGCTGCGCGCGGTCCCAGGGCGTGGTTCCGACCCCGCTCTTCCATCTACCGGAGGTTCGTCTTGGCGAAGCAACGCGTGGGCTCCACGCTCTCTCATCCCGGCATCAAGCGCGGACAGCTCCGCGGCGTCGAAGAAGCGACGCTGCTGGCCAGCTTCGGCGGCCAGGGGCTGATCACCGACGTGGTCGACACGATCGGTGACGGCAAGGAGGCGACCGTCTACCTGTGTCGCGCGCACCCCTCGACCGGCGAGGAGTGGTGCGTGGCCAAGGTCTACCGGGCGCAGAAGTTCCGCGCCTTCTCGAACGCGGCCAACTACAACGACGGTACGGGGCGGCTCGACAAGCGCATGGCCCGCGCCATGAAGAAGCGCACGGCCGTCGGCCAGCGCATGATCCACCACGAGTGGGTGGCCCGGGAATGGGAGACCCTCTGCGTGCTGGCCGACGCCGGAGCCGACGTGCCAGAGCCGTACGAGAGCTCCCCGGACGCCATCCTCATGGAGTACCTGCAGGTGGACGGCGAACCCGCACCTCTCCTGTACCAGGCCGAGCTCGCTCCGGGTGAAGCACGCGACCTGTTCGCCTGCGCCATGCGCAACGTCGAACTGTTCCTGCGCTGCGACCGCGTACACGGCGACCTGTCGGGCTACAACATCCTGTACATGGGGGACGGGCTCCGCATCATCGACCTGCCGCAGGCGGTGGACCCGCGCTCGCACCCGAACGCACGGGACCTGCTGTTCCGCGACGTCGACAACGTGTGCCGACAGTTCGCCCGCTTCGGCGTCCGCGAGGACGGGCGCAGGATCGCGGCGCGGCTCTGGTCGCGGTTCGTACACGCGCGGCTCTGAGGAAGCGCAACCGTCCTTCGATTCAGCTAGGGCGCGGGCGCGGCCCGGCGGCGGCCGACGCCCAGCATCCGGCCGTCCACGCGCGTGCCGTTCGGCACCTCGAAGAGCGCCAGGAGAGTGCGCACGTCGAGCTCGGTGATCGTCATGGGCGGCCGCCGCGAGTTGGAGTACGCCATGATCGAGTCGCACCAGCAGTGTCCGAGCCCCAGCACGTGGCCGAACTCGTGCGCCGCCAGGTTCGTGAGCTGCATCTTGGTCTGGCGGTCGACCAGCTCGCCCGGGTCCTGGAAGACGGGCATGCCGTTCACGAAGCCCGCGATCGGCGACGGGTGGCGGCCCACCGCCAGGTCGATCCGGCACGACTGCGCGAAGGTCTCGACGTCATCGAGGCGGCAGCGGGCGTGCGCCTTTCTCGCGCTCCCCATCGCCCCGGACCAGCCGACCACGATGGCCGCGTCCGCATCGTCTTCGACGATCTCGATGTCGAACCAGTCGATCTCGGTCTCGAGCGCCTGCTCCCAGATCAGGATCCCCGCCTGCACGGCCTTGCGCGCGTCGTCGGGGCTGCCGTCGCGCGGGGCGTCGAGGGGAACGTG
>JAFDDB010000095.1 GCA_019311115.1 Deltaproteobacteria bacterium | reverse complement strand
CGTCGAGGAAGTGCTGCACACCAGCTGCTCGGTCCCGCTCGCGTCGGGCGAGCCCGCACCGATCGACAACCCGAAGGGTGACCCATCGGCGCTCTGGTTCGTCGAGAGCTTCGAGCAGAAGCCGTAGATGGGTGGCGAGAGGAGATTTGTGATGAAGCGTCTTTTCCTGCTCTCCGTCATGGCGTTCGCGCTGATGGGCGTCGAGGAGTGCACCTACAGCAAGCCGGCCAAGCCCACGAAGTACCCGATGCTGGCCTGCCACATCACGTCGAGCGAAGTGATCGGGAACCGCACCAGGTACATTGGCGAGGTCTTCGAGGTCACCGAGTCCAACGTGGTCGAGCACTGCGAGCACCAGGACCAGACGCGGATCCGCGCGGGCCTCGAGCCCGGTGACCGCTGCGCCCTCTTGGACACGCAGATGCGCCCGTGCCGGGTCCGGACGAAGGCCATGGTCGGCCGTCCGGCGGGCGTCAAGTAGCCCGGATCGCTTGCTCTACGGGTTGGGACCCTCCGCGCCCGCTTGGGCGCGGAGGGTCTGGTAGAGCTTCACCAGGACCGGGTCTTCCGGCCGCAGGGACGCCGCCTCGCGCGCCGCTGCGAGCGCGCGCCGCCAGCTCGTGTCGTTCGTCTCGTAGGCCCTCGCGAGGAACGCGAGCTCTTCTGGACCCCTCACGGCCCCCGACGGAACCTCGGAAACGGTCTCGAGCATGGCCGTATTGGCGTCCGACGTCGAGGTGTGCAGGTGCAGCGGCGCCGAGTACTCGATGCGCATGTTGTCGTCGGTGTTGAGCTCGATGCCCGCCGCGAGCTTCCGGATGGTCGGCGCACCGATGCTGTAGAGGGCCAGCAGGTCCGTGCCGCGGTGCATTTCGATCAGCGCGAGGTCCGACCGCACGGCCTCGTTCGAGCGCATGACGGCCTCGAAGGCGGCGGTGCCGAGTGGCAGCGGACCGTCGCTCCCGATCAGCACCAGGTCCGAGCTGTCGAGCCGGAACACGCGCACGTTCTCGTAGACGTCGGCGAACGTCGCCAGCAGCGAGAGCAGGTCGTCGGACGTCATGCCGTAGCCGTGTAGCCACTGCGCCCACACGCCCCGGGACGAGAGCTTGCGCTTGCCGAGCGCGAAGAACTCGCGCGTGAACAGGTTGGATACGCCGCTCAGCCAGGGGTTCGAGGGCTCCGAAGTCACCAGGTCGTACGCTCCATCCTCGGAGAGCAGCAGGTGGTTGCGCGCGTCGTTCAGGTGCACGTGCACGCGCGGGTCCTCGAGCGGGCGGTGGTTCACGTGGTCGAACTCGTGGCTCGCCGTCACGATGGCGGGCTCGAGCTCCGCGATGTCGATCTGCTTCGGAGCTGTGTGCAGGGTGACCGATCCGGCGGTGAGCCCGCTCGCCAGCCCGATGATGAGCACGCGCTCGGCCCGGGGCCGGAACAGGAAGGGCAGGTGCGCGAGAAGTATCTGTGTACTGCGATCCTCGAGCGAGCTGGCGTCCACCTTGCCGTTGTTTGCGAGCCAGACGTTGCCGTCGCTCGTGTCAATGCCCACGGTGACGACCGAGGAGAGGCCCTCGGCGTAGAAGCGCAGCTCGAACGGGTTGACGGCGTAGTCGAGCACCTCTTCGCGAGTGAACTGCTCCAGGTCCGAAGCGTACTTGTACATGCCGGAGCTCATCAGCAGCGGGCTCCAGGGCGGGGGCCACCAGTGGACCGCTCCGATCGCCGCCACGACGGCGAGCGCGGCCGCCGCGAGCCTGGGCGCCGAGACCCCGGGCCCCGCGCGCATCGACCCGGCCAGCGCCGCCAGCGCGCAGACCCCGTTGACCGAGAGCGCGGCCAGCACGGAGCCCCGCACGTACAGGTTCGGGAGCATCAGCAGCGCGCCGCCGGCCGCACCCACGATGGCGCCGAGCGTGTTGGCGCCGTAGATCAGTCCGACCGGGCGGCTCAACGCAGCGGAACCGCCCCCCGCGGCGCGGACCAGGTAGGGGAAGGTCGCGCCCATCAGCACGGCCGGGGGCGTCATGATCGCGAGCGCCAGTAGCAGCTTCGAGATCCACAGCCAGATGCCCTCGTGTCCCAGTACGTCGAACAGCCACACGAAGGCGAAGGGCAGCTCGCCCCAGGCGTACATGGCCGCCCAGGTCAGGCCGGCCACACCGGCCTGCACGGCGGCGAGTTGGGCCAGCACGCGGGCGCCGCGTCCCGCCGCCCACGCGCGGTCGCAGAAGCGGCCCCCCAGCCAGCCTCCGCTGCCGATCCCGAGCAGGAACGCCAGCAGCATGATCGAGAAGGCGTAGGCGCTGCCGCCGAGCATCAGCACCATCAAGCGGAACCAGGCGACCTCGCAGACCAGGCTCGAGAATCCGGCCAGCGCGGCGATCGCGAGCAGCAGCGGCAGGGGGCCGGACATCGTGCTCTCGCGCTCCTCTGCCTCGTCCGTCGGTGGCGGCGGTTCCAGTGGCGCGGCGCCGCGCGACAGGGCGACCGCGGCCAGCGCCAGCGCTCCGTTCGCGGCCGCCGTCCAGATCGTCGTCGCGAAGAGCCCGAGCGCGGGCAGGAGGAGGAAGCCGGCTGCAGCCGTACCGATCACCGCGCCCAGCGTGTTGGCCCCGTAGAGACGCCCGACCTCGAAGCCGGTATCCTCGCTGCCGTCTGCCGTCACGAAGCGAGCGAGCAAGGGCAGCGTGGCGCCCATGCACACCGTCGGTGGAAGCAGCAGGACCCCGAGCAGTCCCAGCTGGTAGGCGCCGAACTCGAGCGGTCCGGGCTCGAACGCGCGCCACATCGCCAGGTACAGCGGCGTCGTCGCCTTCGAGAGCAGCGGAAACACCAGCGCGTACAACCCGATGAACGCCTCCAGGGCCGCGTATGCGAGAAGCGGCCGCGCGATGCGCTGCGCCCAGCGGGCCGCCGCGAAGCCGCCGAGCGCCAGCCCCGCCATGAAGGCGGCCAGCAGGGTGCTGATCGCGAGCTGGGTCGTGCCGAAGACCAGGTGGAGCTGGCGCGCCCAGAGCGTCTCGTACACGAGCGAGGTAGCGCCGCTCGCGAAGAAGAGCGCGATCAGCAGGCGCGTGCGGCGCTGCGTGGCGGAGCCGGGCGCGCGTTGCGCCGGCGCGGACGGGCGCGGCGAGCGACGCCGCCTGGCACCTGCGCGCTTGCGTTTGCTCATTGCGTCTCCGGCTCCCCCTGTCCCCTTGCTCGCGCGAATCGGGTCGCCGAGGCCGTCCCTGAAGAGAGCCCATGTGGCCCCGCCGTGCCATCCCGCGGTCTCCATGGCCCAGTCCGCGCGTTTCCCGGTCGGCCTGCGGCAGACCGTCGGCAGCGCGCGCGCAGCCGCCACCCATTCGCTTGAGTCGCACCGCCGTCTCGCCGATGCGCTTCCTGGGACAATGGCGCTCATTCTGTTCATCGATGGCGACGAGGTTCGCCTCCAGGCACTGACGGACGCGATTCGCGGCCGGAACCGCCGCTGCCGGACGGCAGTGCCCGGCCCGGCCGCCGTGGAAGCGGTGACGCGCATGCACCCCGACCTGGTCGTGTTGGGGCTCGGAGGCGAAGCCGACTCGGAGGCCCTGACGCGAAGCCTGCGCGAAGTGCATTCGAGCGAGGAGCTACCCATCCTGGTGTGCGGCGACGGATCCTGTCAGGACGATGCGGTGCTCTGCCTGGAGGCGGGTGCGACGGACTGGGTCTCGCTTCCGCTCCACGACTCGCTGATCCGCGCGCGCGTGCAGTCGCTGCTCGACGCCCAGCGCGAGCGCATGCTGGCGCGCGAGCAGGAGCACGCGCTGGCGAAGCGGCGCGACGAGCTCGACTCGACCCTGACCACGCTCGAGGCATCGCAGCTCGAGCTGGACCAGACCTCGCGCTCGCGGCACTTCCTGGCGACGCACGATCGGGTGACTGGACTGCCGAACCGTGAGCTCTTCGAAGAGTTCGCGGAGCGGGCGATCACCTTCTCGCTGCGTCACGGGCAGATCGCAGCGCTGCTCACGATCGACCTGGACCGGTTCTCGCGAATCAACGACTCGCTGAACCACTCGATCGGAGATCAGCTTCTCACGTCGTGCGCAGAGCGGACACAGGGCTGCCTGCGCAGGAGCGAGATGGTTGCGCGGCTCGGCGGCGACGAGTTGACGGTACTCCTGCTCAACCTGAGCTCGCCGCGCGATGCCACGGTGGTGGCCGAGAAGGTCCTGGCCAGCATTTCCGAACCGCACCAGATCGCCGGCCACGAGCTCCGGATCACCTCGAGCATCGGGGTCGCGCTCTTCCCCGAACACGGGGAGTCCCTACACGAGCTGATCCGCCACTCGCGGATCGCGATGCACTCGGTCAAGCAGCAGGGGCGGAACGCTTGCGCGTTCTACGACGGTGATCTGCTGGCCGACATCGGCGACCAGGCGGAGCTCGAACGCGACCTGCACAGTGCGATCGAGCGCGGCGAGCTGATCACCTACTATCAGCCCCAGGTCGACGCGCGGAAGGGCACGCTCATCGGGGCCGAGGCGCTGTTGCGCTGGCTCCACCCGGATCGAGGTCTCGTGCCTCCGGGGCTCTTCATCCCGATCGCCGAAGAGACGGGACTGATCGGAGAGATCGGCGCCTGGGTCCTGCGCGAGGCCTGTCAGCAGAAGCGGCGCTGGGAGCAGGCCGGCTTCGCGGGCTTTCCCATCGGCGTCAACGTGAGCTTCCGCCAGCTCAAGGCCGGAGCGTTCGCGGAGCTGGTCGTCCAGGTCCTCGACGAGACCGGCCTCGACCCGACGCACCTGAACATCGAGGTCACCGAGAACGTGATCATGGACGACCTGACGGCCGCTCGTGATTCACTCACCGTGCTGAGTGACGCCGGAGTCCGCGTGTCGATCGACGACTTCGGCACCGGCTACTCGTCGTTGAGCGTTCTCGGGAAGTTCCCGGCCCACATACTGAAGATCGACCGGGCGTTCGTGCGCGACATCACGACCGACGACGTCCAGGCTGCGGTCGCGCGCACCGTCATCGCCGTCGCCTCGGAGCTCGGGCTCGACACGATAGCGGAGGGCGTCGAGACGCCCGAGCAGATGGAGTTCCTGGCCGAGCTCGGCTGCGAGCACATCCAGGGCTTCCTCTTCAGTCCGCCTGTGGACCCCGAGGAATTCGCGCGTCAGTGGGGCGACGGCGAGCCGTCCGAGATCCGGCTCACTGAAAAGTAGCGGCGGTCCGGGGCTTCGGCGTCCGCCTTCTGCCGACGCGCGCCCAGGGTCGCACCCGCCGGAGCCACTCGGGCCGGCTCGGGTCGCCGACGCGGTCGAAACCGGTGAAGCGGTGCGGATCGGCCGCGGTACCGCGTCCGAACCGGATCAAGTGACCCCGGCGGTGCAGCTCGCGGAGCGACGCGCGCACCTCCTGCGCGGTCTCACCGACCTGTCGCTCGATCTCGTCCTGGTCCGCCAGCCGCGCCGAGCGGCGCAGGTAGACGAGGATCCGCGACTCCAGACCGGCACCCAGGTCGGGAGCGTCGTCCGGGATCGGAATGCCATCGAGCAGGTCCGTCCCCAGACGCTGCACCGTGCGCAGCCGGCGCCCGCCGCTCGAGCGGTTCAGCATCAGAACGGCGTCGAGTTGAGTTTTGGCCGACGAGATGAAGACGCCCAGGTCCGTCGCCAGGCTCGCGGTCGCGTCGTGAATCATGAGGATGTGGGTGCGCGTGTCGCGCGCCATCCGGATCACGCGGTCCAGCGTCGCGGCGCCACTGAGCTCGCTGTGCAGGTCCTCGCCCGTGCGGAGCTCGTCGATCCCGTCGATGATGACGAGTGCGGGCCGGATCGACCGGGCCTGGTCGCAGATCCGCAGCAGCCGGTCGATGGGCCGCAGCGAGTCCAGGAAGTACACCTCGTCGTCCGCCGAGAGTCCGCCCTTCCTGAAGAGCTCGCGTAGCGCGGGGAGTTCTCGCTTCAGGTGTGCATACAGGACGGGGCCGCGTGTGACCGGAAAGCCCAGCCACGGAGCGCCGCGTGCCGCGGCCAGCGCGAGATCGCGTGCCAGCGCGCGTTTCCCGGTACCGGGCCTACCGGTCAGCACCGAAGTGCCGACGGTCGGCAGGCGTCGTTCGACCAGCCACTCGGGAGTGGCGCGGTCGAGTGAGAGAAACTGGGCGCTGCTGAGTGCGCTGGACCTCGCGTGGTGCTGGTGCCGCGTGCTGGTTTCCATCGTCATGCCTTTGTCCCCCCGGGCGCCGTGAGAGCAAGAGCCGTGCCGCCGCGCGGGCGCGTTTCCGCGCTCCGGGGAGCGTCGGGAGGAGGTTCGCGTAACACCGGATGACGTTGCGGCACTCCGCCTGCGCACGCGCCGCGCACGGCGTGCCGCTGCGCCGCGCGCCGACAACCCGGCTAGAACGTCTCCTTGAACGGACGCAGGTCGAGTTCCTGCGTCCAGGCGGAGCGGTGTTGCGCGTGCAGGGACCAGAACGTCTCGGCGATCGCGTCCACGCCGAGCATCCCGTCTTCTCCCTTCGACGCGGCGTACTCCGGGAGCCCCAGGTTGATCTTGTCGCCGTCGATCGCGCCGTCGATCACGACGTGGGCCACGTGGAGCCCCTGCGGACCGAACTCGCGCGCCATCGACTGGACGACGATCCGGAGCGCCGCCTTGGCCGAAGCGAAGGCCGCGAAGGGCGGGCGCCCTCGCATCGAGGCCGTCGCGCCCGTGAACAGGAGGGTCCCGCGGTTGCGGGGCAGCATGCGGCGCGCGGCCTCGCGCCCGGCCAGGAAGCCCCCCAGGCAGCACACGCGCCAGACCGACTCGAAGAAGTCGGCTTCCATCTCGAGGAACGAGCCCCACTGGTTGTTGCCCGCGTTGTAGACGACGACTTCCAGCGGCCCCAGGGACTCGGCCTGGTCGAAGAGGGCGATCATCTCGTTCTCCGAGGTGGCGTCGCTGACGATGGGAGTGGCGGTCCCGCCCGCGGCGCGCACCTCGTCGGCCGCGTCCGCGAGGCGCTTCTCCGTTCGCCCCGCCGGAATCACGTGGTAGCCGCCCGCGCCGAAGCGCCGGCAGAGCGCGCCGCCCAGTCCCGCGCTGGGTCCGACGCCGATGATGAGTGCCGAGCCGCGCGGATCCGCCATGCCGTCCTCCCTGCGTCCAGGGTTTCACGCAGGCCCGGCAGCGCGCAAGGGCAAGCCGCGCTACGCTCCGCGCGCTTGGAGGGCCGATGACGCCGTTCGTGCTGGGAATCGTGCTGACCTCGGCCCTGATGCACGCGCTCTGGAACGCGTACGCCAAGGACAGCGAGAGTCCGATCGCCTACCTGGCGCTCGTCCACGGGGTCACCGTCGTCGCCGGCCTGCCGCTGCTCGCGCTCTTCGACCTGCGCGAGGTCCCGATCTCGGTCTGGGGCGCCCTCGCCGCGGCCGGCATCGTGCACACCTGCTACATGAGCTGGCTCGCGCTCGCCTACGAGCGCGGCGAGATGAGCGTCGTCTACCCGATCGCGCGGTCCACGCCCGCGTTCCTGCCGCTGATCGCGGTCCCCGTGATGGGTGACCCCGTCTCCCTGACGGGTGCAGTCGGCATCGCCATCACCGTCGCTGGACTGTGGATCGTGCAGACCGAGGGCCGCTTTGGACTGGCGGCGCTCCGCGCGCCCGGTGCGGGCTTCGCCTACCTGACGCTGATCGCCACCGTCGGCTACTCGCTGATCGACAAGCAGGCGATGCTCTTCTTCAACGAGGCCGAGTGGACCGGCCCGCTGCCGCGCTCGGTCGCGTACTACTTCCTGCTCTGCCTGCCGATCACCGCCGTCTTCACGCCGTTCGCCCTGCGGCGCGTGCCGCGGGGCGCCTGGGGCCGGGTGTGGCGCGCGCAGTGGGGACGCGTGATCGGCGGGGCGGTGGCTGGCTTCCTGAGCTACGGCCTCGTGCTCGAGGCGCTGCGCACGGCGTCGGTCAGCTACGTGACGGCCGTGCGCCAGACGAGCGTGATCTTCGCGGCGGGCCTGGCCGCGTTCATGCTCCACGAGCGCCCCACCAGGCTGCGCATGCTCGGGTCGCTGGCCACCGTCGCCGGCGTGGTGCTGATCGTCCTCTACGCCTGACGGGGCGGTGCCTGCGGTATGCTCGCGCCATGTCCGAGAGCGTCGTCGCGCATCCCTCCGCCACCGTCGTGCTGCTGCGCGAGGCGCCGGGCGGCTTCGAGATGCTGCTGCTCCAGCGCGCCGCGAAGCTCCGCTTCCACGGCGGAGCCTGGGTATTCCCCGGAGGGCGCGTCGACGCCGCGGACTACGCGGACGCGCCGCACGACATCGAGGCGGCCGTGCGCGAGGCGGCGGTGCGAGAGACGCGCGAGGAGGCGGGCCTCCACGTGGACTCCCGCGACCTGGTCGACTTCGCCCGCTGGACCACGCCCGAGGGCATGCCCAAGCGGTTTCTCACCTGGTTCTTCGTGGCCGAGGCGGGCGAGGGCGACGTCCGGGTCGACGGAGGCGAGATCCGGGACCATCGCTGGCTGCGCCCCGCCGACGCGCTGGCCGAGCGCGATGCCGGCACTCTCGAGCTTCCGCCGCCCACGTTCGTGACGACGACCTTGCTCGACGCCTTTTCCGACGCGGGCGCCGCGCTCGACGGCTTCGCGGCTCGCGGGCGTCGCGAGTACCTGCCGCGCATGGCGCGGCTGGACGACGGCGTCTGCTCGCTCTACCAGGAGGACGCCGGCTACGCCGACGCGAATCCCTCGCGGCCCGGCGCTCGCCACCGGCTGTGGATGCGCAAGAGCGGCTGGAGCTACGAGCGGAGCGGCTGAGCGCGCCTGGTCTCCCGGGTCCCGGGCCCTCGCCCCGGGGGGGGCCTTCAGCCGCGGAGGCTCGCGGCCTCTTCCTCGATCAGTCCCTTGAAGCTCGGGCGGGAGTGCAGCACGCGGATGTAGCGCGCGAGCTTCGGCCAGCGCGCCGCGTCGAGCACTCCGCCGCCCTGCTGCAGGCTGACGAAGGGACAGCCGATGGCGATGTCGGCCACCGAGAAGCGCCCACCGATAATGCCGGCCCAGGTGTGCGTGCCGAGGCGGCTCTCGAGGTAGTCGAAGACGGGGCCCTGCGCCGCGCGCGCCGTGTCGAGCGCCGCGAGGTCCGGCGCGCCGCCGAGGAGCTTCGGCTTGATCACGTTCTCGACCACGAAGGGGAGCGTCGCGTCGGTGAGCTTCGTGTCGGCGTACTCCTCCAGGAAGAGCGCCTGCGCGAACTGGCGGTCATCCCGCGGGTGCAGCGGCGGGTTCGGCTGGCGCCGCTCGAGGTAGGCGATGATCACCGACGAGCCTGGAACCGCGAAGCCGTCCTCCTCGTACACGGGGATCTTCTTCAACGGGTTCATCGGCTCGAACTCGTCGGACGCGGGAAGGACGGGCTTCAGCTCGTAGGCAATGCCCTTCTCGGTGAGCGCGACGCGCACCTTCCGAACGAAGGGCGACAGGTTCACGCCGTGGACGACGGGCATCCGGTCTCCTCGGGGCGGCGCGTCAGTCGGTGACGGCGCCGCGCGCGGCGCTCGACACGAGCTTTGCGTACTTGGCCAGCACGCCCGTCGTGTAGCGCGGCTCCGGCTCGCGCCAGGCTGCGCGCCGCTTCTCGAGCTCGGCCTCGTCGACGTGGAGCTCGAGGGCCAGGCGCCCGGCGTCGATCTCGATCGTATCGCCCTCCTGCACGAGCGCGATCGGGCCGCCCGCCTGCGCCTCGGGCGCGATGTGTCCGACCACCAGGCCGTACGTCCCGCCCGAGAAGCGCCCGTCGGTGATGAAGCCGACCGAGTCGCCCAGGCCCTTGCCGATGATGGCGCTGGTGGGCGAGAGCATCTCGCGCATGCCGGGTCCGCCGCGCGGTCCCTCGTAGCGGATCACGAGCACGTCGCCGGGGCCGATGCGGTCGCCCAGGATCGCGTCCATGGCGTCCTCTTCGGAGTCGAAGACGCGCGCGGGCCCCCGGATGTGCGTGGTCTTGAGGCCGCTGATCTTCGCGACGGCGCCGTCGGGTGCCAGGTTTCCGCGCAGGATCGCCAGGTGGCCCTGCTCGTAGATCGGCTTGTCGATCGGCATGACCACGTCCTGGCCGGACGGCGGCACCGACGGTACGTCCGCCAGGTTCTCGGCGACGGTCTTTCCCGTGACGGTCATGCAGTCGCCGTGCAGCAGGCCGGCCTCGAGCAGCAGCTTCATCACGAGCGGGATTCCGCCGACGCGGTGCAGGTCGGTCGCCACGTAGCGGCCCGAAGGCTTCATGTCGCAGATCACCGGCACGCGTTCGCGGATGCGCTCGAAGTCGTCGAGGTCCAACTCGACCTCCGCGGCGTGGGCGGCGGCCAGCAGGTGCAGGATCGCGTTCGTCGAGCCGCCGACCGCCATGCAGACGGCGATCGCGTTCTCGAAGGCGTCGCGCGTCGCGATCTTGCGCGGCGTGAGGCCCGCGTCGATCAGCGCGCGGACCGTGCGCCCGCTCTCGGCGGCGCTCTGGCGCTTCTCGTCGTCCTCGGCGGCCATCGTCGACGAGCCGGGCAGGCTCAGGCCCATGGCCTCGATCGCGCTGCTCATGGTGTTGGCGGTGTACATGCCGCCGCACGAGCCGCGGCCGGGACACGCCGCGCGCTCGATCGCCAGCAGTTCGGTCTCGTCGATGCGGCCCGCGTTGAACTCGCCGACGGCCTCGAACGCGCTCACCACGGTGAGGTCGCGGCCCGAGAGGTGGCCCGGCTTGATCGTACCGCCGTAGACGAAGATCGCGGGGATGTCGAGGCGCGCCATCGCGATCAGCGCACCGGGCATGTTCTTGTCGCAGCCACCGACAGCGACCAGTCCGTCCATGCTCTGTCCGCGGCAGACCGTCTCGATCGAGTCGGCGATCACCTCGCGGCTGACGAGCGAGCACTTCATGCCCTCGGTGCCCATCGAGATGCCGTCGCTGATGGTGATGGTTCCGAAGGTCTGGGGCATCGCGCCGACCTCGCGCAGGGCGTCCGCTGCCGCGCGCGACAGCTCACCGAGACCCGAGTTGCAGGGGGTGATGTCGCTCTCTCCGTTCGCGATCGCGACGATCGGCTTGTCGAAGTCGGCGTCCTCGAACCCGACGGCCCGCAGCATGGCGCGGTTCGGAACGCGCTGGACGCCCTCTGTGATCGTGCGGCTCCGGCGGTTCGGGGGGCCGCCCTCGGGATCGCTCATTCGTCACCTCCAGACGGCACCAGTCTAGCCGGTCTGCGGTACGCGTGGCCCCGTCGGTAGAGGGCCAGGCGCGATTCAATGTCGTGGGACAGCGCCGGGCCCGCTGCGGTCCGCGCGCGTTCCGCCATCTGGACCGCCTCGGAGTGGCGTCCCGCCTGCGCGTACGCCGCGGCGAGCAGGTCGAGGTCGGCGGCGTTCCGGTATTCGGACTCGGTGCACGCGCGTTCGCCGAGCCGCAGCGCTTCGGCCGCGTCGCGCAGCCGCGCGTCGGGGTGGCTCGCGCGAATCCAGCCCAGTCCGCGGAGTGCGCGCGGCGTGTACGCCGCAGACTCCAGCGCGCTCTCGTAGTGCGACGCGGCGCGTTCGTCGTCTCCGAGCGCCTCGAGCACCAGTCCCGCGCCTTCGTGTGCGCCGCCGTTCCCGGGATGCGCGGCCAGGACACGCTCGAAGGTCGCGAGCGCACCCGCCAGGTCGCCACGCCGGGCGCGGACCAGGCCAAGCTGGTTCTCGACGCCGGGCTGCCCGGGCCGCAGCGCGAGCGCTTCGCGGTAGCTCTCCTCGGCCTGGTCGAGTGCGCCGCGCTCGAGCTGGATGCGCCCGCGGTAGGCGTGGGCCAGCGCGTAGCGCGGCTGGATGCGGATCGCCTCGTCGACGTGTTCGAGAGCCGCGTCGGGACGGCCGTCCGCCAGGTCGAGCCAGGCGACCGTCGCGTGCGCCGTCGGGTTCGGGCCCGTGACGGCGAGCGCGTGCTCGAAGAGCGAGCGCGTGTCGCGCCAGCGCACGGTGGACCGGAGCGTGAGGCCGAAGCAGGCGACGAGCACCGCCACGCTGGCAGCGGCGAGCGCGCGACGCGACGCGCGCCGGCCGAGCGCGTGGTCGCAAGCCTCGCAGGCGGCCCAGGTCACCGCCCAGAGGACTCCGAGCATGGGCACGTAGACGTAGCGGTCCGCCATGGCCTGGTTGCCGACCTGCACCAGTCCGATCACGGGCACGAGCGTGCCCAGGAAGAAGAGCCAGCCGACGCCCGCCCAGGGTGCGCGCTCGCGCACGCGCCAGACCGCGATCGACACCACGGCCAGGAGGGTCAGCGCCCCGCCCACGCTCGCCGCCGACCAGGCGAGCGGGTGCGGGTAGTAGATCGCCAGGTCCACGGGCCAGAAGATGTGTCCCAGGTAGCGCTCGTACGACACCACGGCGTTGGCTGCGCGCGCGCCGAGCGGCAGCGTGTGCAGGCTCCACAGGGGTCCGGCGCTGCCCTGCGTCAGGAGCGCGCCCGCGGCGATGCCGACGACCGCCGCGAAGAAGGGCAGCTTCTCGCGTACCCGCGGCCAGACCGCGCGCGGCGAGAGCGCGTCGCCGACGGCCAGCCTGCGGAGCGGCCACACGTCGAAGAGCAGCAGCACGAAGGGCAGCGTCACCAGCATGGACTTGGCGAGCAGCCCGACGCAGAGCAGCGCAAGCGACAACGCATAGGCGCGCCGCGATCCGCCCTGCGTCCACGACACCCAGGCGTGCAGCGATCCGAGCCAGAAGAGCGTGCTCAGCAGGTCCTTGCGCTCGGAGACCCAGGCCACCGACTCGACGTGGACCGGGTGGACGGCGAAGAGCGCGCCCACGAAGGCCGCTCGCCAGACCGCGCCGGTCATGCGCGCGAGCAGCAGGAACACCAGGATGCTGTTCGCCGCGTGGAGGAGCAGATTCACGGCGTGGTGCGCAGCCGGGTCGAGCCCGAACGCCTGTACGTCGAGCATGTGCGACCAGAGCGTGACCGGATGCCAGTTGGCCGACACGACCGCGGTCAGGCTCCAGCGCAGCCCTTCGGTCGTGATGCCGTTGCGGACGTGCGGGCTGCCCGTCACGTAGGTGTCGTCGTCGAAGGTCAGGAACTCCGCCTTCCGCACGTCCATGAACGCGAGCAGCGTCAGTGCGGCCAGGGCGCCGCAGATCGCGAGCTTCAACCTCGTCGCCTGCACGGGGCGAAGACTAGCCGAGACGCAGCGAAGGGCTCACGCGCTCGCACGCGGCGGGTCGCTCCTGCATGATGCGTGCGTGTCCGCTGCACACCGCGCACTCGCGCTCCCGCTGCTCGTCTCCACGGGCGCCGCCGTGGCCTTGGCTCTCGCCGTTTCCCTTGCGGGAGGGGATCCCGCGAGCGCCGACGAGCGGGTGCTCCGGGTGGGAACGAGCGGAGACTACGCCCCGTTCTCCAAGGACGGCGAGGGCTTCGACGTCGACGTGGCACGCCTGTTCGCCGGCGAGGCGGGCCTGCGCATCGAGTGGGTGAGGTTCCGCTGGCCCGACCTCGCCGACCGCGTCGCGGCGGGTGACTTCGACGTGGCGATGAGCGGAGTCACCTGGCGTGCCGAGCGTGCGGTCACCGGCTGGATGAGCCGCGCGGTCGCCGCCGGCGGCCCGTGCGTGATCGGCAGCGAGAGCCCCGAGCGCGTCGGCGTGAACCGCGGTGGCATCCTGGAGCGCTGGGCGCGCGCCGAGTTCGGCGCTGCGCGCCTGCTCACGGTAGACGACAACGCCTCGCTTCCCTCGCTGCTCGACTCGGGCGAGGTCGACGCCATCGTCACCGACAGCTTCGAGCTCGCGCACTTCGTCCGGCCCGGCCAGGCCACGCGCTGCGAGCCGCCCGTCGATCGCAAGGTCTACTGGGTCGCTCCCCATCGCGCGGAGGTGCTCGGGCCCCGGCTCGACGCCTGGCTCGCC
Organism: Deltaproteobacteria bacterium; assembly: GCA_019311115.1. Classification (GTDB taxonomy): domain Bacteria; phylum Myxococcota_A; class UBA9160; order SZUA-336; family SZUA-336; genus JAFDDB01. Next base: position 246 of record JAFDDB010000095.1, on the reverse strand, counting down.
GAGCGCGAGCCGCAGCTCCAGCGCTTGCGCCGCCGCTGGTTCGGCGAGCGGTCGCCGCGCGACGCGGTGGACCACGTGATCGACCTGGCGGCGAGGCGCATCGCCTTCATGCCGGCTGTCGCGGCGTACAAGCGCGCGCACGGGCTGCCCGTCGAGGACCGAGCCCGCGAGCAGGTGGTCCTGGACGGGGTGGCCGAGCGCGCGGGCGAGGCGGGTCTGCAGGCCGAGTCGCTGCGCGAGTCCTTC
>JAFDDB010000202.1 GCA_019311115.1 Deltaproteobacteria bacterium | reverse complement strand
GCGAGCGCGAGAGAATCGCCGAGCGAATCGGGGAGGAACCGGCCTGGAACTCCTGGCCCTGCTGCGAACGTTGCACGTGCTCGGCGTCGTCCTGTGGATCGGCGGCGTCGCCCTCGTGACGACGGTGCTCCTGCCCGCGATGCGCAGGCTTCCGGACCACGAGAACCCGTTCGAGCTGTTCGAGAAGATCGAGAGCCGCTTCGCCCGGCAGGCGCGCGTCGTCACGGTCATCACCGCCGTCACCGGCTTCTGCATGGTCCACGAGATGGGAGCCTGGGGGCGCTACCTGCGGCCGGAGTTCTGGTGGCTCCACGCCATGACCTTCGTCTGGGTGCTCTTCACGCTGGTCCTCTTCGTTCTCGAACCCCTCGTGCTGCACCGGAAGCTCCGGGAGCGCGCCCGCACCGACGCCGCCGGGGCCCTGACACTGATGCAGCGCGCGCACTGGGTACTGCTCACGCTCACGCTGCTCACCGTCGCCGGAGCCGTGTCCGGCAGCCACGGATGGCTCTGGTTCTAGCCCGGGCCTCCAAGGCCGACGTGCTCGTCGTCCAGGGCGATCCGCTCACCGACCTGTCGGCACTCGAGCGCCCCGTCCGACCCTGGCACATGGCGTCCGGGGCTAACCCCGATCCACGAGGGATCAGGGTCAGGTCTCGCCGGGCACGTCGGCAAGGCTGATTCGACCGCCGCCGCGGCGCCAGCCGCGCGACAGGAGCCAGGTGTGAGCGCGGGCGACCGGCCAGCCGCCCGCCCGCGGCTGGAGCTTCTCGCGCCAGCCGTCGAAGAAGCGCCCTGAAGAGGCCGGATCGGGCCGCGTGGCCGCGCGCCGCCGCCGCGCGTGCTTTCGATGATTCAGCAGCACGTAGTGCAGGGCGCTGCGCACCTCGCTCGGCGATCGGAGCACGTGCAGGTGGTACCGGTCCGCGAGCACCGCACCGGAACGGACGAAGACCCGGTTCACGGCACGCGCGAACCGCGCAGCGAGGCTCTTCATTCCTCGCCCGAGCGCCGCGCGGCCGTTCGCCTCGACCAGCAGGTGCGCGTGGTCACCTTGGAGCGAGTAGTGCACGAGCCGGAAGCCGCCGCGCTCGCAACCGCGGGCGAAGGAAGGCTCGAGCTCGCGAACCAGCCGCACCGTCCGCAGCGAGGGCACGTCGGGCCGGACCTTGAGCGTGACGTGGCACGGATACCGGGCCGCGAAGCGCTCGCGGGAAATGTGCGAGACGTGCGGTCCGCGAGGTCGCCCCGCACCCGGCCTGCGGCCGCCATGCCCGCTGGCGCGGAACTTCAACTCACGTTGCGTGGCTCGCATTCTCATTGGCTATACACATTGTGGTATTGAAAACGGCTCTCTTCGTAAAGAGCGTCAAGCGGAGTGGATGGGAGCGGGGTGCGCCGAGAAGCCGTTCACACTGGAGTGAATGAGCGCCTGGGCTGCCTGCGCGGCGCTCGTGGCCGATTGTCTCGGTTCTCTTCCTCGAAGGTCGCGCTGGACTCGGCCCCGGAGGGGGGGCGACCCGGGTGCAACCCGGACGCGCAGGCCCGCTGGCCCCAGGTCGCCGGGGCCGACCGCCGTCTCGGCGTCCGCTGTAGCGGACGCTAGCGCTCGCGGATGGACCAACTCCGGTCGGCGAGGTCGAGGGTGACGTGGACGAGGTCCGTGGGCGCGCTGCTGGCGCCTACGGAGACCTGCCAGGTGGTCGCGCCGAGACTCCAGTGCTGGGCCTGCACGTCGAAGCTCGCCAGGTCCGACAGGCGGACGTCGATCGACTCGCGGCGCAGTTCGCCGGCCGCGAGCGCGAAGCGTCCGAACCCGCAGAGGCGCCGCGCCGGCTGGTCCGGGGCGGGGGACGCCGGTCCGGCGTAGACCTGTGCCACGGCCGTGCCCTCGCGGTCCCCGGTATTGCGCACGTCGAACCCGACGCGGAGCACGTCGCCGTCGATCGACACCACGGGCTTCTCGAAGGCGAAGCCCGTGTACGAGAGGCCGAAGCCGAACGGGAACGCCGGCGTCACGCCGTCGCGCTCGAGCTTCGTGTAGCCGTGCCACAGGTCGTAGGTGATCCGCGTCGCGTCGCGGTCGAAGAATGGGAGGTCTTCGCTGCGCCGGGGCACGCTGAAGGGCAGGCGGCCCGATGGGTTCACGCGGCCGAAGAGCACGTCCGCGAGCGCGGCGCCTCCCGCCATGCCCGGGTACCAGAGCATGAGGATCGCGGCCACCTGCTCGCGCCAGGTCTCCATCAGCACGGCGGAGCCGGCCATGACCGCGACGACGGTGTTCGGCTGCGCGTCCGCCGCCGCGCGGATCATCGACTCTTGCGCTTCGCCGAGCGTCAGGTCGAGGCGGTCGCCGCCGATGGCGGACGGCTCCTCGTTCGGGTCCTCAGGGGGCCCCGCCATGGGGCCGGGAATGAACTCGCCCTCGTCGCGGTGGTCGTAGCCGGCCACGACCAGCACCGCGTCGGCGTCCGCCGCCAGCGCGCGCACGCGCGCCAGGTCGTCGCCGGAGTCCCAGGTGATCTGGCAGCCCTCCGAGCACGCAGCGCGCAGGCCCGCGAGCGGCGTGATCACCCACGGCGGGTACACGCGGCTCGAGCCGTGGTCGCCCAGGTTCGGCTGGTCGGCGAGCGCGCCCAGCACGAGCAGGCGGCGCAGCGACCCGCCGTCCCACGGCAGCGCGCCGTCGTTGCGAAGCAGGACGATGCTCTTCTCGGCGGCCTCGCGCGCCAACGCCGTGTGGGCGTCGCAGGCGATGGCCTCGGGGCCGTAGGTCTCGGGGTCCGGCGCGGCGAGCGTGCGGAAGAGACTCCGCAGCACGCGCCGGACACCGTCGTCGATCCGCTCTGCGTCCACGTCGCCGCTGCGCGCGGCGTCGGCCAGGTGATCGCCATAGCGGAACGTGTCCGGCGCCTCGACGTCGAGCCCGGCGGAGAACGCGTCCCAGCCGCGGCAGCCGAGCACGAAGTCCGAGTACACGAAGCCGTCGAAGCCCCACTCCTGCTTGAGGATGCGTGTGAGCAGGTCGGGGTTGTGCCCGCAGTAGGCACCGTTCAGCTGGTTGTAGGCGCTCATCACGGCACCGGCTCCGGCGTCGACGCAGCGCTTGAAGTGCGGCAGGTAGACCTCGCGCAGCGCGCGCTCGTCGATCTCGACGTCGACGGTGAAGCGCGCGTTCTCCATGCTGTTGGCCGCGAAGTGCTTCGGTGTCGCCACCACGCCGTGGTGCTGCACGCCCCGCGTCAGGGCCGCGCCCATCTCGCCCAGCAGGAACGGGTCCTCGCCGTAGGTCTCCTGCGCGCGGCCCCAGGCCGGGTGGCGCAGCAGGTTGATGCACACCCCGCCAAACAGGTTCGCGCCGTGCGCGCGCATCTCGCGGCCGATGGCGTCTCCGACGCGCCGCTCGAGGTCGACGTCGAAGCTGGCGCCGCGCGCCATCGGGACGGGGAAGCAGGTCGAGCTGCCCATCGCGACCCCGCGCGGTCCGTCGTTGAACAGGAGCGGGGGGACGCCGAGCCGCTCGTTGCCCGCACCGATGTGGTAGAGCCGCGCGCAGTAGCGGCCGCCGTCCTCGGCGATCTGCTTCATGAAGCCGTGTCCGGACAGCATGAAGACCTTCTCTTCGAGGGTGAGTTCGCCGAGCAGTTGCTCGATGCGCTCCGCCTGCTGCTGCGCCGAGGCGCCGGCCGGGACGCTCACGACCCCGCCTCGTGGCGCGACCGCCGGGCGCCGTTCACGGGCTCGATATTGCGCCGCACCGGGAACCAGTCGTTGATGGCCGCGGGCTTCTCGTCGCGGTCGACCGTGCCCGCCTCCGCCAGGTGGTAGACCATGGCGGCGCGCAGGCCCGAGCTCTCGTTGCTGGTCGAGCGGTGCATCAGGTGGCTGTGGAAGACGAGCAGGTCTCCCGGCTGCATCTCGACCGGGATCGAGGACGACATGTCGTGGTCGACGATCTCGACGTATCCGTAGTTGGCTCCGGGCCTGCGGTCGGGAACGTGGGTGTGGACCGGCTCGCGGTGAGAGCCCGGCACGACGTGCAGGCAGCCGTTCTCGATCGTCGCCTCGGTGACCGCCAACCACAAGCCGACCTGCGGCGTGCGGTCGAAGCGGAAGTAGAACGAGTCCTGGTGCCAGGGTTGTCCGAGCGCTCCCGGGTTCTTGAAGATGAACTGCGACAGGAAGCAGTCGAGGTCCGGGCCGATCAGCCCCGCGACCCCGTCGAGCACCCGTTCGTCCTGGATGAAGCTGCGGAAGACGGCCTCCTCGCGGTGGAGGTTGAAGATCTTGGAGACGCCGTCCTCGGGCTGCCGTGCGTTCGGGTTGGTCCTGGCCTCGGGCTGTACCAGGCTGGGCCCCGCCCGTCCCGCGCCGCCGGCCTGGCGCGCCAGTTCGACCGCGCGGGCGTGCATCGCGTCGCCGACCTCGCTGTCCGCGAAACCGCCCACGATGAAGAACCCGTCGCGCTCCCAGGCGCTGCGCCGCTCGCCGGTCAGCATGAAGACAACGGCTTGTCATAGACTGACCGTCGATGCAAGCCGACGCCTACCTGGGCCTCGACCTCGGGACCTCGGCCGTCAAGGCCCTTCTGCTCGACGACGCGGACACCGTCGTGGCCGAGGCCAGCGCGGACCTGGAAGTGAGCCGCCCCGCGCCCCTCTGGTCCGAGCAGGATCCCGAGGCCTGGTGGCGTGCGGCGGGCGAGGCGGTCGCCCGGCTGCGCGCGCGCGTCGACGGAGGCCTGTCGGCGGTTCGCGGCGTCGGCCTCTCGGGCCAGATGCACGGAGCGACCCTGCTCGACGCTTCGGACCGGCCGCTCCGCCCCGCCATCCTGTGGAACGACGGCCGCAGCGCCGCCGAGTGCGCGGCTCTCGAACGCGAGGTTCCCGAGTCACGCGAGATCACCGGCAACCTGGCGATGCCCGGCTTCACCGCGCCGAAGCTGCTCTGGGTGCGGCGGCACGAGCCCGACGTGTTCGCCCGCGTGGCGCACGTGCTGCTGCCCAAGGACTACCTGCGGCTGCGCATGACGGGCGACTACGCCACCGACCTGTCGGACGCGTCCGGCACGCTCTGGGTCGACGTAGCGCGCCGCTGCTGGTCGGAGCGCATGATCGCCGCGTGCGGCCTGGCGCAGGACGCGATGCCCGCGCTCCATGAAGGGACCGAGGTGACGGGACGCCTCCGCGCCGAGGTGGCCGAGGCGTGGGGCTGCGAGCCCGTGCCGGTCGTCGCGGGGGCCGGCGACCAGGCGGCGGGCGCGGTCGGGGCGGGAGTCGTCGAGCCGGGGCGCGCGCTCCTCTCGCTGGGCACCTCGGGCGTCTACTTCGTGGCCGGCGAGGCCTTCCGCCCGGCTCCCGAGAGTGCGGTGCACGCGTTCTGTCACGCGCTGCCGGGCCAGTGGCACCAGATGTCGGTCGTGCTGAGTGCGGCGAGCTGTCTGTCGTGGATCGCCCGCGTGACCGGCGCG
>JAFDDB010000094.1 GCA_019311115.1 Deltaproteobacteria bacterium | reverse complement strand
CACCCGCAGCCAGGTGTCGGTCGAGTCCCGCGTCGTGCCGGGCTCGTCGGCCACGATGGCGCGGTCCTCTCCGATCAGCTGGTTCAGCAGCGACGACTTGCCCACGTTGGGCCGCCCCACGATGGCGACCCGTACGGACCCCTTCGGCGCCGCCTCGGCCGCCTGCGCTTCGGGCAGGTGCCTGGCGATGGTGACCTCCAGGTCCGCCAAGCCGCGCCGATGCTCGGCCGAGGTGGGAATCACGTCCGCGAAGCACGTCCGCGAAGCCCAGCGCGTGGAACTCGTTGGCCGCGGCGTCCTGCTGCGGGCCGTCCGCCTTGTTGGCGACCACGACCACGCGCTCCGCCGCCTTCCGCAGCAGCTGGGCGATCTCGTCGTCCTGCGGCAGGCGACCGGCCCGGGCGTCCACGATGAAGAGCACCAGGGCGGCGTCGTCCAGCACCTGGCTGACCTGGGCCCGGATCGCCGCCGGAATGCCCTCTTCCGCCTCCGGGTCGAGGCCCCCGGTGTCCACGAAGAGTACGTGGCGGCCCTCGACCATCCCCTCCGCGGCCACGCGGTCGCGGGTGACGCCCGGCCGGTCCTCGACCAGGGAGCGCCGCTGGCGGACCAGCCGGTTGAAGAGCGTGCTCTTCCCGACGTTCGCGCGGCCCACGATCGCGACCCGCGGGAGGCTCCATCCGGCCGGTTCTGCCACCCTTTTTGCCTCCCAGGTCACGATTCGGGTCACTAATTCGGCCACGGGGCCACGAATTGACAGCGCGGGGACTTTCGTTCAGGCTGCCTTTGCCCGGAGTCTCCGCGCGGCTCACGGTACCGGGAGGATCATCGCATGGCACGCTCCGCACTTCGCATCACCGGCCGCAGCGCCGTCGCCGCCTTGGCGCTGACGCTGGTTCTCGGCGCTGCACCCCGTGAGGCCTCGGCCGACGCGTCGGGTCTCTGCCGGGCTTTCTCGACGATCCTCTTCGCCCCGACCGACATCATCCTAGGGCCCGCAGTCGCCGCGCACGACATGCACTACGGCATGACGAGCCAGGGCGACCCGATCCTCCTCCAGACCTTCGCGGCCCCCCTGGCCTACGCGTGGCTGCTGAGCCTGCAGGCCGGTGGCGCGGTCCTCCGGGCTGCATCGGGCGTGTACGAGATCATTCCGGGGATCTTCACCCTCTTCCGCGAAGGCCCGTCTACGCCGCTCAACCGCTCGCAGGACGAGGCGTGGGCGCTCTACTCGAACGACTTCGGTCCGTGCCCGCTGCGGATCGGCAGCTCGTACCAGACGATCAACGAGAACTAGCGCTCAGCCGAGCGCCTCGAGAGCCGTCTCTTCCAGGACCGCTGCGCCCGCGGTCGCGTCGAGCCAGCGCAGACCCGGCTCCGCGTTGAACCAGGTGCGCTGGCGCTTGGCGTACTGGCGCGTGGCCAGCGTGATCGCGTCGCGCGCCTGCGCCTCACCGGTCCGTCCCGCCAGCAACTCCCCGACCTCGCGGTAGCCGATCGACTTGAGCGCGCGCAGCTCCGGTCCGTAGCCGGCGGCGTGCAGGCCGCGAACCTCGTCGACCAGGCCCGCCGCGAACATCCGCTCGACGCGCGCCTCGATCCTGCGCCACAGCGTGTCGCGCTCCAATCCGAGTGCGAGCCAGCGCACGTCGTAGGGCCGGTCGGAGAATCCGTGGCTCTCACGCTGCTCCGAGACCGGGCGGCCCGCGAGCTGGAGCGCCTCGAGCGCGCGCACCACGCGGACCTTGTTCGCCGGCGGCGTCTGTCGCGCGGTCGCGGGGTCGCGGCGCTCGAGCTCGGCGTACAGGTCGGCGGCGTCGCGCGCCTCGAGCTCGGCTCGCAGTCCGGGATCCGACTCCGCACCGCCGATCAGGCCGCCGGCGAAGGCCCGCGCGTAGAGCCCGGTCCCACCGCACACGATCACGCGCCGCCCCCGCGCGACGATGTCGTCCGCGGCCTCGCGCGCCAACGCCGCGAAGCGGCCGGCCGACATGGGGTCGTCGGGATCGACCACGTCGATCGCGTGGTGCGGGACCTCGCCGCGAAGCGCCCGCGACGGCTTGGCGGTCCCGATGTCCATGCCGCGGTACACCTGCATCGAATCGGCGCTGATCACCTCGGCCCCCGCCCGGCGCGCGACCGCGCAGGCGAGCGCGGTCTTGCCCGTGCCCGTCAGCCCGACCAGAGCCAGCACGCGCGGCCGAGACACGTCAGCGCCTGAGGATCCGGCGTTCGAGCTCGGTTTCACCGAGGGTCAGCGCGATGGGACGGCCGTGCGGGCAGTTCGGCACCCAGATCGAGTCGTCGAGCGCCTCGAGCAGGGCGTCCGCCTCGCGCGGCTCCAGGCGGTCGCCCTTTCGCACCGCCGAGTGGCACGCCGCCGTGGCCAGCACGTCGTGAAGCGCCCCCTCGATCCCGCCGCGCGCCTGCGCAGAGCCGGGCTCCAGCAGCTCCGCCGCGGTCTGGGAGAGCAGCGCGCCCCAGTCGGTCTTCGTCCGGTCCACCAGCGCCGCCGGCACGCTGCGCAGGGTGACGCGCACGCTGCCCGCCGCCGTGGTCTCGCCCACTTCGAGGTCGAAGCCCGCGCGCTCGAGCGACGCGGCCGCCTGCTCGAGCGCGTCGGCGGCGCTGCGCGGCAGGTCGATGCGCACGGGGATCAGCAGCGCCTGCCGCTCGAGCTTGCCCGCCAGCAGCGCGTCGCGCATGCGCTCGAAGAGCACGCGCTCGTGTGCGGCGTGCACGTCGACCAGGACCAGGGCGCCCGGGCGCTCGAGTACCAGGTAGGTCCCGAGCACCTGGCCCAGCAGCCGGTGCGCGCGGAACGGGACGGGCGGCGCGGCGTCTGCCGCACCCGCGCCGAACACCGGAGCGGACTCGACACCGAATGGCGTCAATCCCGCCGCAGCTCCGGACGGGGCGCCCAGCGCGAAGTCTGCCGGGGGTCCGGCCTCGCGCACGAACCCCGTAGGTGCCGGCCGTTCGTGCGCACGGTGCCCCGGCGCCGCGATCGCACGGTGGATCGCGTCGCGCACGAGCCGCCGGATCTCGCCGGGATCGCGGAAGCGCACCTCCCACTTGGCGGGGTGGACGTTCACGTCGACCTCGCCCGGGTCGACCGTCAGGTAGAGCACCGCCGCGGGGTGGCGGCCCGGGGGCAGCGCGTCGCGGTAGGCGTCGCGTACGACGTGCAGCAGCAGGCGGTCGCGCACCGGCCGCCCGTTGACGAAGACGTGGATGTCCGCGGTGCTGCCGCGGAGCACGTCGGTCGGCGTCGTAAAGCCCCGCACCGACGCGTGCTCGCTGCGCCCCTCCAGCGGTTGCAGGCGCTCACCCACGCTGGCGGGAAGGGCGGCGATCATGCGTTCGCGGGCGTCGCGCGTGGGCAGGAAGAGCAGCGCCGGGCGGCCGTCGCGTTCGAGAGAGAAGCGCACGTCGGGCCGCGCCAGGGCGATCCGCTCCAGCCAGCGCACGGTATGGGTGCCCTCGGTGACCGGAGTCTTCAGGAACTTCTGGCGTGCCGGCACGAGCCCGAACAGGTCGGCCACCTCGACCCGCGTCCCCGCCGCGCAGGCCGTCTCGGCGACCCGCTCGATGCCGTGCCCCTCGCCGGACACCTCGACGCCTACGGCGTCCTCCGCCCGGCGGGTCCGCATGCGCACCCGGGCCACCGAGGCGATGCTCGGCAGGGCCTCCCCCCGGAACCCGAGCGTCCCGACCGCCGCCAGGTCCTCGGCGGCCGAGATCTTGCTGGTGGCGTGGCGCTCGAAGGCCAGCTCGGCGTCGGCCCGCGACATGCCGACGCCGTCGTCCGCCACCGAGATGAAGCGGCTGCCGCCGTCCCGGATGACCACGTCTACCCGCGTCGCCTCGGCGTCCAGAGAGTTCTCGACCAGCTCCTTGACGATCGAGGCCGGCCGCTCCACCACCTCGCCCGCCGCGATCTGGTTCACCAACTCGTCCGCCAGGACTCGAACAGCCCCACGGGAATTTTCCAACAGCGTGGCCTCCCCCACCCAGACGCCCAGGAAACGCCCGGCGAAAGCAGAGGGTAACACCGGACGGGAGGGCGCCCCCAGCGAGACAGTCGAAGTGGAAATTACCTTGACAGCAGTCGAGCCTAGGCCAATCTCTGCGTGTCAGGGGGGTTATACGATGGCCAGCACACCGTTGGGTACTGAGTCTGTGGACAAGTCTGCGGCAACTCGACGCCCGAGACCCTCACGGGTTTCCAGCGCGCGCCGCCGGACGGACCGCCTCGTGGGCTCGAGCCGCTCGATCCAGCGCGCGGTCGAGCAGATCGCGGTCGCCAGCCGCGGCCGCTTCCCGGTCTGGATCCAGGGCGAGGAAGGCATCGAGCGCGAACTGATCGCCCGCCTGGTGCACAACCAGAGCGAGTGGGTCACCAACGGTTTCTTTGCCCTCGACGCGGCGGTCGTCCCCGAGGCGCTGCTCCGGCGCGAACTGTTCGGCTGCGACGCCGGGGCGATCCCGACGCTTCCCGGCGAGTACGACGGCGCCTTCGCCCGCACGCGCGGCGGCACCGTGCTGATCGAGCACATCGAGCAGGTGCCCAAGGACATCCAGCAGGTGATCGCCACGGCGCTCGAGTCCGAGGAGTACTCGCGCGAGGGCGCAGCGGCCAAGCTGCCGCTCGAGTGCCGCGTGGTCGCGTCGAGTGCGCTCAGCATCGAGGAGCTGAGCGCAGAGAGCGCGCTGCTGCCCGAGCTGTCCGAGAGGCTTCGACTGCTCGTGATCCGCATTCCACCGCTGCGCGACCGGCGCGAGGACATCATCCCGCTGGCGGCGCACGTGTTGTCGATCGTGCGCTCCGAGTTCGAGCACGAGTCCGGCCAGACCTGTCCGGTGCGCTCGTTCAGCCGGGAGGCGCTCGACCGCCTGCGCAGCTACGGATGGCCGGGCAACGAGCGCCAACTCGGCGAGCAGATCCGTTCGGCCGTGCGACTCGCGCGCGGAGACGAGCTGGGGGCCGAGGACCTGCTGCTCTCCTGGGAGTCGTCCGAGGACATCCCGGCGTTCCGCGACGCGAAGCGCAGCTTCGAACACGAGTACGTCACGCGCGTGCTACGCATCTGCCGTGGGAACATCAGCCGCGCCGCGCGAATCGCCAAGAAGGACCGCAAGGACTTCTACGACGTGATGCGCCGCAACTCGATCAACCCGCAGGACTTCCGCCAGTAAGCAGCCGTACCGCGGCCAGCTTCCCGGCCTCGACTCCGGGCTGCGTGAACGGATCGACGCGGTAGAGCGCGCCCGCGAGCGCGGTCTGGAGCTGCTGCAGCATCATCAGCTCGCCGACGGCGTCCGGAGTCACGCGCGGGAGCCGGATGTCGATCAGGGGACGCCCCTCGGCGACCAGCGCTTCGGCCGTGCCCTCGGCCTCGGCGTCGAAGAGCGCGGCCATGGACCGCCCGGACAGCACCTCTGGCTTCGCCCCGCGGGCGATGCGCACGTTTCGCCGCGGCCGCGTCACCCGGATCAGGGTGTACAGCTTGTCGTCCGGCCCCTCCGTGTACAACTGGATCTGCGAGTGCTGGTCCGTCGTGCCGCGCGCGATCACCGGCGTCGGTCCCCGCCCCTGCTTGCCGAGACTCTCGGCCCAGATCTGCCGGAACCAGGAGCCACACAGGTAGAGCGCGTCGGAGTAGATCAGCTCGACGTGGATCGGCCGGTTCCGCTCGACGTCGTGGTAGTGGTGCAGGGCCGCAAGCCGCCCGGCCGGGCCGCCCATGGCGCCGTCGCGGCAGCGCTCCTCCATCGCGCGCGCGCCCTTCAGCACGCGCCCTACGGGCACGCCGCAGAGCGCAGGGACGAGCAGTCCGCTCGCGGTGAACACCGAGTAGCGTCCCGCCACGTCTTCGGGAAAGCTCAGGCTCGGAATCTCCTCGGCATCGACCAGGTCGCGCAGCGCGCCCTTCGCCCCGGTCGTGGCGACCAGGTTGCGCTGCATCGAGAAGCGGCGCCCGCTGCTGCGGAAGGCCTCGAGCAATGCGTAGAGCTGCGCCGCGGTCTCGAGCGTACCGCCCGACTTGCTGACCACGTGGACCAGCGTGCTAGACGGGTTCAGCCCCTCGAGCAGCGCGCCGAAGCTCTCGGGATCGACGTTCTCCGGAAAGTGGAAACGCAGCTCGCCCTTGCGCGCGCGCTCGTTGTGTCTCGGGTGCAGCAGCGCGGCGCAGAGAGCCTGCGCGCCGAGAGAGCTGCCACCGATTCCCAGCTGCACCACGTCGGTCACGCGTGCGGGCCGCTTGCGCACGTAGGCCTGGATCTCGCGCAGGATCGCGCGCTCGTGCGCCACGCGCAGGAAGCCGCCGCCCGGTGACGCGTCCAGGCCGGCCAGCGCGTCGGTCAGCGCCACGGCGTGCCGGGTCAGCTGGTTTCGTTCCGCCCCGCCCCGCTCCAATCGGATCTCGATCGCCAAGCGTCCTCCGTCAGCTGCTACGCTCCGGCCGATGATAGCGGCAGTCGTCCAGATGACATCCACCGACGACGTGGACGCGAACCTCGAGCGCGCCGCGCGAGGCATCGCCCGGGCCGCCGCCGCGGGCGCCGACCTGGTCGCGCTGCCCGAGAACTTCCCGTTCATGCGCGAGGAGGGCGCGGGCCCGAACCCGGCAGCGCAGCCGCTCGACGGCCCGGTGGTCGCGTTCTTGCGCGAGCGCGCACGGGAGCATGGCATCGTGCTGGCCGGGGGCACGTTTCCCGAGGCGATCCCCGGCGACGACCGCGTCTACAACACGTCGGTGGTGGTCAACCCGGACGGCGAGGTGGCGGCGGTGTACCGCAAGATCCATCTCTTCGACGTCGACCTGCCGGGCGCGTCGCTCCAGGAGTCGAAGGGCGTCGTGGCCGGCGAGGACCTCGCGCTGGCCGACACGCCGGTCGGGCGGCTCGGCCTGTCGGTCTGCTACGACCTGCGCTTTCCCGAGCTCTACCGCGAGCTCACGCGGCGTGGGGCGACGATCCTGCTGGTGCCCTCCGCCTTCACGGTACCCACCGGCAGCGACCACTGGCAGGTCCTGCTGCGCGCGCGCGCAATCGAGAACCAGGCCTTCGTGCTGGCGTCGGCGCAGTACGGCCGCCACAGCGAGCGGCGCCACTCCTACGGCCGCTCGCTGATCGTGGATCCCTGGGGCAGCGTGCTCGCCAGCGTGCCGGACGGCGGGGAGGTGGCCCTGGCCGAATTGGACGCCGAGCGCCAGCAGAGCGTCCGCGGCCGGCTTCCCGCGCTGCGCCACCGCCGCCTCTAGCACCGGGCCGGCGCGGAGGGCGCGCGAACGCCGCGCGTCTAAAGCCTCGCGTTTCGGGCGCCGATCTGCCGACTTATGAAGCCGGCGCGCGTCAAGGTCGAGCCCCACACCGGACCCTCCACCAGCCACGAGATTTCGTCCGAGGAGACCCTGCTCGGACGGGGCCTCTCCGCGGACGTGCAACTCACCGACCGCGGGGCGAGCCGGGACCACGCCATGATCATGTGGGAAGGCGACCACTTCGAGATCGAGGACCTGCAGACCACCAACGGCACGCGCCTGAACGGCAAGCGCGTCCGGTCTTCGGCCCTGACCGACGGGGACGTCATCGAGATCGGGCACTCGCGGATCATCTTCCACACCGACTGAGAACCCGGCGGACGGCAGCGCGCCCGCATCAGGTGGGCAGCCGGGCGAGCCCGCGCGGAAGCGCGGTTCCCAGATTCGGAACTTCCTGCGCTGCCCGGTCGCTCCGGACGCCGGAGCGACCGCCGCAGCCGGGCACCCGGCTTGCTTTGCTGTCCTGCATGACGCTGCAGAACCTGAAGGAACGCGCCCGGGCGATCGTCCACCAAACCCTGCTGGGCGAAGGCGACCCCGAGGTCGACCGCTCGCTCGTGTCCGGGGCGGTGGTCGCGCGCGACGGCGACCACTTCCACATCCAGAGCGGTGGGGAAACCGATGCCGACCTGGACCTCGTGGCACGCCGGGACGAGGGCCTGTGCGACTGTGGCGGCCCGCTGTCGACGCGGGGCAACCGCGCGCGGTGCCGGAGTTGCGGCCGGGAGTTCGACGTCTAGGAACGCGTCTGGACGACGGGACCCTGCTGCATGTGGTCCCAGCCCTGCTTGACGATCTCGACGACCTCGGACGGCGAATCGGTGACCCGGAACAGGTCCATGTCCTCGGGCGAGACGAGCCCCCGGTCCAAGATCTGTGCGCGGATCCAGTCGACGAGCCCCCCCCAGTATTCGCTGCCGACCAGGATGACCGGGAAGTCCTTCATCTTGCCGGTCTGCTTGAGCGTCAGGCACTCGAACGTCTCGTCGAGCGTGCCGAAGCCGCCCGGCAGGCAGATCAGCGCGCAGGCGTACTTTACGAACATGACCTTGCGCGCGAAGAAGTAGTCGAACTCGATGACCGTGTCGGCAAAGGTGTTGGCCGCCTGCTCGAACGGGAGCTTGATGTTCAGCCCGATCGAGGGCGCCCCGCCCTCCTTTGCACCCGCGTTGGCCGCCTCCATGGCGCCGGGTCCGCCGCCGGTGATGACGGCGAAGCCCTCCTTGGCCAGAGCCGTCGCGACTTCCTGCGCCAGCCGGTACGTCTCGCTGCCAGGCGCGATGCGTGAGCCGCCGAAGACCGACACCGCGGGGTAGTAGGGCGCCAGCGTCTCGAAGCCCTCTACGAACTCCGCCATGATCCTGAACACCTGCCAGGTGTCCTTGTGCCGCAGGTCTTTCATCTCTCTATTGGATCGGGGTATTCAACGGGAAATTTGACCCCGGCCCGCACACTCCAGGCAGGTAATCACCACGCTGTGGCGCGAACGGATCACATCGCCGCTCTTGGACTCGAATAGCATGCCCAGCACCAGTTCCGATTTCTGCAGGTCTCCCGCGGGGCCGAGGCGCACCTGGCCCTCGAGGGAAAGCTCGATCGAGCCGGCATAGCCATCGGTGAGCAGGATCTCGGGCCGCGATGTGAACCCGGTCACCCGCAGGTGCCGCGTGGCGCCCTCCATCGGGGCGCCGCCGACGCTCTCGAAGCGCAGCGGAAGCTCGACGCCGAGCCGGTAGCTCCCGATCTTGGGCACCTCGCGGCTGGCGGTCCAGGCTTCGTCGTCGCCCGAGAGGATCGGCAGGCCCAGCATCAGCCAGCCGAGCACCTCGACGTCCTGGAGCAGCGGGTCGGCCGCGTGCCAGCTCGAACGGGCCAGCGCGCCGTTCGCGTCGACAGAGGTGCCCGAGAGCGGCCGCTCCAGCAACGCGGCGACGCTCAGCGCACTCGGCGTCCGGTCGTCGCCGTCGAGGCGCAGCTCGGTACCGTCGGCCGCGCGCGACACGAACGCCGCCGGCGAGATCGCCACCTGCGTCTCCTTGCCCGGTCCGCCGGTGACGCGCAGGTAGTAGCGGTCCAGGAACAGCTCGAGCTCGGTCTCCGAGCCATCGCCACCCAGGCTCGCCACGCGCACGTCGGCCAGGCGCTCGACCTCGACCGTCACTTCGTCGACGGCGGTCTCGTCGTGCATCTCGAGCCGGAACTTCTGCTCGGGGAACGCGTCGAACGCCCAGGGCGCGGGCGACGGTCCGCACCCGGTCGCAGAGGCGACTGCGGCCAGCAGGACCGCGAAGCCGGACCGTGCAGTCATCCGGAGACGATCGCGGCCAGCTCCGAGAGCTCCGACGGAACGGTCTTGACCTCGGCGACGGCCTCTTCGAGTGTCACGCTCGTGATCTCGGCGCCCGACAGCGCGGCCATGCGGCCGAAGTCGCCCTTGTGCGCCAGCTCCGAAGCGTGCAGTCCCAGCCGCGTCGCCAGCACACGGTCGTAGGCGGTCGGCGAGCCGCCGCGCTGGATGTGACCCAGCACGGTGACGCGCGTCTCGAAGCCGGTCTCGGCCTCGAGCGCGTCGGCGACCTGCTGGCCGATGCCGCCGAGCAGCGCGTGCCCGAACTCGTCCGCCGCCGAGCGACGACCGCGGCCGAGCCCGGCCACTGCGGCGCCCTCGGCCACGACGATGATGCTGTACGACTGGCCCGCCTCGGCGCGCGCGCGCACCGCGCGGCCGATCTCGGCGACGCTCACCTCGCGCTCGGGTATGGCGATGAACGCCGCGCCCCCGGCGATGCCGGCGTGCGTGGCGATCCAGCCCGCCTCGCGCCCCATCACCTCGACCACGATCACGCGGTTGTGGCTCTCGGCCGTCGTCGCCAGGCGGTCGATCGCGTCGGTGGCGATCGAGACCGCCGTGTCGAAGCCGAAGGTGTAGTCCGTGCCCGAGAGGTCGTTGTCGATCGTCTTGGGAACCCCGACGATCGGCAGGTCGAACTCGCGGAAGAGGCGCGCGGCTACGCCCAGAGTGTCCTCGCCGCCAATGGCGACCAGCGCGTCGAGTTCGAGCTTTTTCCACGTGGCGAGCAGGCGCTCGACGGCGTCCGCGGAGCGGAAGGGGTTCGTGCGCGACGTGCGCAGGATGGTGCCGCCCTGGTGCAGGATCGAACGCACGTCGTCGCGGCCCAGGCGCCGGGTCGCGTCGTCGATCAGGCCTCGCCAGCCCTCGAGCACGCCGACGCACTCGCCGTCGCGCCGCAGGGTGTCGAGCACGACGGCGCGAATCACCGCGTTGAGGCCGGGACAGTCGCCTCCGCCGGTCAGCAGGCCGATCCGCATGGGCCGCGAGAGTCGCGCAGGAGGTCGGCCTGTCAAGCGTGCTAGGTTGGAGCTGCATGCTGCGGTCGGCCGATCCCGAGAACGCGACCCCGGCTTCCGACGCGACAGCCACGGGAGCCGAAGGCGAGCGGACGCTCGTCACGCGCCTGCGCGCGGGCGAGGATGCGGCCTACGAAGAGCTGGTCCGCAGCTACGGCGGCCGCCTGCTGGCCGTGGCGCGCCGCTTCCTGCGCGTCGAAGAAGACGCGCGCGACGCGGTCCAGGACGCGTTCATCTCGGCCTTCCGGGCCATCGACCGCTTCGAGGGCGACTCGCGCATCTCGACCTGGCTGCACCGCATCGTCGTCAACGCGTCCCTGATGAAGCTGCGCTCCCGCCAGCGCAAGCCGGAGACCTCGATCGAAGAGCTGCTTCCGCGCTTCCTGGACGACGGCCACTTCGCCGACCCGCCGACCGAGTGGCAGCAGACGGCGGAGCGGGCGCTCCAGCGCCGGCAGACCCGGGAGCGCGTGCGCGAGGCCATCGACCGGCTTCCGGACAGCTACCGTACCGTCCTGCTGCTGCGCGACATCGAAGGGCTAGATACGGCCGAAGCGGCGGAGGTCCTTCAGGTGAGCGCGAACGCGGTCAAGATCCGGCTTCACCGGGCGCGGCAGGCGCTGCGCAAGCTGATCGACGCGCACATGCGCGAGGATCTCGAATGACCTGCCAGGAGCTCGCGGACTTCCTGCTGCGCTACCTGGACGGGGAGCTGCCGGCACCCCAGGGCGAGAGCTTCGCCGAGCACTTGGCGCTCTGCCCGCCCTGCAAGGCGTACCTCACGACCTATCAAAAGACGGTGAAGCTCGGACAGTCGGTCTGCGCCGACCCCGAGGGCCCCGTGCCCGGCGACGTTCCCGACGAGCTGGTCGAGGCGATCCTGGCCGCCCGCTCGCGCGCCTAGCCCACGGGCCCGCTAGCGCGTCCAGCGCAGGAACGTCTTGAATATCTTCGCCACCGTGGGCGTGAGCCGCGTGCGCACGTAGGCGCCGCCGGCCGCGCGGATCGCCTCGGACTGCGTCGGATACGGGTGGATCACGTCGTTGAGCTTCGCGAGCCCGGCGCCCGAAGCCATCGCGACGCTGATCTCGCCGATCATCTCGCCTGCGTGGGCCGCCACGATCGTCGCGCCGAGGATGCGGTCCTTGCCCTTCTGCACCAGCACCTTCACGAAGCCCTCGTCGTCGCCTTCGAGCCGCGAGCGGTCGTTGTGCTCGAGGTCGATCCGGTAGGTCTCGTGCTCGAGGCCCTCGCGCTCCGCGTCGGCGGCGTACATGCCCACGTGCGCGACCTCGGGGTCGGTGTACGTGCACCACGGCACGGTCAGCGCACTCACGCGCTTGCGCAGGAAGGGCAGCACGCCACCGAACAGCGCGTTCTGCACGGCGATGCGCGCCGAGGCGTCGGCCATGTGCGTGAACTTGGCCGCGAGGCAGATGTCACCGGCCGCGAAGACGCGCGGGTTCGAGGTGCGCAGGAAGTCGTCCACCACCACGCCCGTTCGCGGGTCCACCTGGACACCGGCCTCGTCGAGGCCGATGCCCTCGACGTTCGGTCGGCGCCCGGCGCCGACCAGGATCTCGTCCACCACGACCTCGCGCGTCTCGCCGCCGGCTTCGTAGACCAGCCGCTTGCCGTCCGGCGTGCGCTCGATCTGCTTCAGCCCCGCCTCGAGCACGATCTCGACCCCGTCCGCGCGCATCGCCCGCTCGACGATCGCCGCCGCGTCCGGATCCTCGCGCCCCATCACCTGCGGGAGCAGCTCGAGTGCGGTCACGCGGCTCCCGAGCCGCTGGAAGGACTGCGCGAGCTCGCAGCCGATGGGACCGGCGCCGATCACGGCCAGCCGCTCGGGCCGCTCGGTCAGCGAGAACACCGTCTCGTTGGTCAGGTAGCCCGTCTCGTCGAGCCCGGGAATCGGCGGCGCGGAGGCGCGCGCTCCCGTCGCGATGACGGCGCGCGAGAACGTGAGCTCCGTTCCGTCCACGTCGATCCGGTCCGGCCCCGTGAAGCGCGCCTGACCCAGGTACACGCCCACGCCCAGCTCATCGCGGTAGCGCGCCGCGGAGTCGACGGGTGCGATCGCGCTGCGCAGGCGGCGCATCCGCTGCATGACGGCGGCAAAGTCAACCTCGACATCGCCCCGCACGTGGACGCCCAGCGACGCCGCGCGGGCGATCTCGCCGACCGCGCGGGCCGAGCGGATCATGGCCTTGGACGGAACGCATCCAACGTTCAGGCAGTCGCCGCCCATCAGGTTGCGCTCGACGAGCGCCACTCGCGCCCCGAGCCCCGCGGCGATCGCCGCCGAGATCAGGCCCGCGGAGCCGGCGCCGATCACGACCAGGTTGTATCGACCCGCGGGCTCCGGATTCTTCCAGTCCGGCGGGTGGACGCTCTCGATCAGCGCGCGGTTGTACTCGTCGTCCGGGAGCAGCACCGGGGACTCAGCCATCGCTCGTCTCCACGTCTTGGGCGTTGCGGGCCTCCGCGAGACGCGACTGCACGGCGCGCTGCGCGATCCGGGTCAGCAGGATCGTGACGGCGATCGTCGCGACCAGGCCGACGCCGAGCAGGATCCAGTACGTCAGGTCGCGCTCCGGTCCGGCGCCCTCGCGCAGCGCGGCGAGGTCGCCGATGACGCGGCCGTAGTACACGTACATGACCGTCCCCGGGATCATGCCGAACGACGCCAGCAGGTAATCGCGGAGCCGCACGCGCGTCAGGCCGAGCAGGAAGTTGATCGGGGTGAAGGGGAAGAGCGGGGAGAGGCGCAACAGCAGCACGATCCTGAAGCCCTGCTCGCCGACCGCGCGGTCCATCGCCTCGAAGAGTGCGCTGCCTCCGAAGCGGCGCTCGACCGCGTCGCGCGCCACGTGCCGCGCCAGCACGAACGCCATGGCCGAGCCGAGGGTCGAGCCGAGGAAGACCCAGAGCACGCCCTCGACCGGCTCGAAGATCGCACCGGCCGAGAGCGTCATGACCATGCCCGGGATCCACGCCAGCACGGCCAGCGAGTAGCCGGCGACGAACCAGAGGCCGGCGGCCGGGCCCTGCGCCTCGACCCAGGCCGCGAAGTCCACGACCGAGCCGCTCAGCAGGTGGCCGAGCGCCGCGAAGCCCAGCATGGCGCCCAGGCCCCAGAGCAGCGTGTTGCGCGTGCCGTGCCGCCCGCGCTCGGCGCCACGCTCGGAGGAGCCGCTCGCCGCACTCGGCTGCGGCCGTCTCCCGTCCGCCGAGCCCGACCTGGCGTCGGTCAAGCCAGCGCACCGCCGCAGCTCGACCCCGCGCCCGCCGTGCAGCCGAAGCAGTGCCGACGCGTCTCGACGCCCTCGCCGGTCAGCTCGCCGAGGCTGTCGATGTCGAAGAGAGTGAGCGGTTCGCCGCCGAGCGGCAGACGCAGCTGCTGGTTGAAGTCGCAGTCGTACAGCCCCCCGTCCCAGCCGACCGACACCAGGTGGCGGCACATCAGCTGTGGCACGGCTTCGGCGTTGAAGTTCTGCACCAGCAGCGAATGGTAGTCCTCGAGCCGCCCCTCTCGCAGCAGCGAGCTCGCGAAGCGCCGGATCGGCATGTTGGTGATCGCGTAGAGGCGCCGGAACGCGATGCCGAAGCGCTCCTGCAACTCGTTGCGGTAGCGTTGCTCGAGCTCGGCCTGGCTCGGCGGCAGGTCGGGACCCGTCGGGTTGTAGACCAGGTCGAGCGGATACTCCGGTGAGTCGCCATAGCCGTGCGCGCCCAGCAGGCGCAGGCCCTCGATGCTCGGCTCGAAGACGCGCCGGCCGCGCTGCGCCTCGACGTTCTCGCGCGTCCAGCACGGCAGCGACGCGAC
>JAFDDB010000201.1 GCA_019311115.1 Deltaproteobacteria bacterium | reverse complement strand
ACCGGCAGAGGCCGCCGCGGCCCCGGCCGAAGAGAAGCGAGAACCCGTCGCCGAGAGCTGAGCAGCGAAGCGCGGACAGGCAGTACAGGGAGACGAGCAAGTGGCGGCAATTTCCGCAGCAGAAGTGAAGTCGCTCCGCGAGCGCACGGGCGCGGGCATGATGGATTGCAAGAAGGCGCTGGTCGAGGCCGAGGGTGACGTCGAGCGCGCGCTCGACCTGCTTCGCGAGCGCGGTCTCGGCAAGGCGCGGGGCAAGGCCGATCGCGCGACCTCCGAGGGCCGCATCATCGCCAGCGTATCGGACGACGGCTCGACCGGCGCGCTGGTCGAGCTGAACTGCGAGACGGACTTCGTGGCCCGCACCGACGACTTCGGTGCGCTCTGTGACCAGGTCGCCGACCACGTGCGCCAGCAGGCACCGGCGGACATCGACGCCTTCCTGGCCATGGACTGGCCCGGGGGCGGCACGGTCAAGGACGCGCTCGCCGAGGCGGTGCTGAAGCTCGGCGAGAACCTGCGCGTGTCGCGGTTCTCGCGCCTGGTCTCCGACGGTGCGCGCATCGGCAGCTACATCCACGCCGGTGGCAAGATCGGCGCGCTGGTCCAGGTCGAGGGCGAGGGAGCGGGCGCCGACGCGTTCACGCACAACGTGTGCATGCACATCGCCGCGTCGAATCCGAGCGGCGTTTCGCGCGACGAGATCGACGGCGAAGAGATCGACCGCGAGCGCCGCATCCTCCGGGCGCAGGCTGAAGGCGAAGGCAAGCCCGACAACATCATCGACAAGATGGTCGAGGGACGGCTCTCCAAGTTCTTCAAGGAGGTCGTCCTGCTCGAGCAGCCCCTGGTCATGGACCCGGACACCATGGTCGGGGACGCCGCCAAGAGCGCGGGCGTCGAGGTCGTCGCCTTCCGCCGCTTCCAGTTGGGAGAAGAGGCCGTCGAGTGAAGGCCGCCTACCGCCGCATCCTGCTCAAGGTCTCCGGCCAGAGCATGGCCGGGCCGGACGGCTTCGGGATCAGCACTCCGCGGATCCGGGGCACCGCCCAGGAGATCGCCGACGTGGTGGCCCTGGGCGTCGAGGTCGGCGTCGTCTGCGGCGGCGGGAACATCATTCGCGGCATCAACGCCTCGGCCGAGGGGCTCGACCGGACCGCCGCCGACTACATGGGAATGCTCGCCGGCGTGATGAACGCGCTGGCGCTGCAGGACGCGCTCGAGAAGTGCGACGTGAACACCCGGGTCATGTCGGCGATCGAGATCAAGCAGGTCGCGGAGCCGCACATCCGGCGGCGGGCCATGCGCCACTTGGAGAAGGGCCGGGTCGTGATCTTCGCCGCGGGAACCGGGAACCCCTTCTTCACCACGGACACCGGCGCGGCGCTCCGCGCCATGGAGGTCGGCGCCGAGGTCCTGTTGAAGGGAACGCGGGTGGACGGCGTCTACGATTCGGATCCCGAGAAATTCCCGGCGGCTCAGCGCTATGATCGGGTGACGTACCGGGAGTTCGTGAATCGCAATCTGGGTGTGATGGACGGGTCGGCGATCCTGCTCTGCCAGGAGCACGACCTGCCGATCGTCGTGTTCAACATGGAGGTTCCGGGCAATCTGCTGAAGGTGGTCTGCGGGGAGTCGATCGGGACCGTCGTAGGAGCCTGAAGCCGGGGAGCGAAGTCGTGGCCGACGACGAGTTGGTACTGGAAGAAGCCCGCGAGCAGATGGAGAAGAGCGTCGAGTCGCTCCACATCGATCTCGGCAAGATCCGGACGGGGCGTGCCAATCCCGCCCTGCTCGAGGGCTTGGACATCGATTACTACGGCACCGCGACGCCGCTCCGCTCGCTGGCGACGATCTCGGCGCCCGAGGCGCGCCTGCTGGTCGTGCAGCCCTTCGATCCGACCGCCCTCGGCGAGATCGAGCGCGCGATCCTCAAGGGCGAGTTCGGGCTGTCGCCGATCAACGACGGCAAGGTGCTGCGGGTTCCGATCCCGGAGCTGACCGAAGAGAGGCGCCGCGAGCTGGTGAAGGGCGTCAAGAAGATCGCCGAGGACCACAAGCTGGGCGTGCGTGGCGCGCGGCGCGACGCGAACGCCATGCTGAAGGACATGCAGAAGGACGGCGAGCTGCCCGAGGACGACTCGAAGCGCGGGCAGAAGAAAGTGCAGGAGCTTCACGACAGCGTCGTGAAGAGGATTGAGGACTTCGTGCAAGCCAAGGAAGAGGAGATCCTCCGCATCTAGCGCCATGGCAAGACTCGATCCCGCCAATATTCCCCGCCACGTGGCGATCATCCCCGACGGCAACGGCCGCTGGGCCGAGTCGCGCGGCTTGCCGCGCGAGGAGGGTCACCGCGCCGGCACCGAGGCCGTCCGCGAGATCGTTCGCGCGGCGCACGAGCTCGGGGTCGAACGCCTGACCATCTACACGTTCTCGACCGAGAACTGGGTGCGGCCCGACGAAGAGGTTGGCGCCATCATGCGTCTGCTCGAGACCTACCTGCGCACCGAGTCCGACGAGCTTCACGAGAACGGGATCCGCGTCGAGGCGGCCGGCCGCATACACGAGCTGGACACGAACATCCAGCGCGAGCTCGACAGCCTGATCCGCCGCACCGAGGGCAACGACGAGATGCGCCTCGCCTTCGCGCTGTCCTACAGCGGCCGCAGCGAGATCGTAGACGCGGCCCGCGGGATCGCGCGCGCGGTCGAGGCCGGGCGGCTCGACCCCGAGGCCATCGACGAGAAGACGGTGCAGGGCTTCCTGTACCTGCCCGACTGGCCCGATCCCGACCTGCTGATCCGCGCAGGAGACGAGTCGCGCATCTCGAACTTCATGCTCTGGCAGCTGGCCTACACCGAGTTCTATATCTCGTCGACGCTGTGGCCCGACTTCACCAAGCAGCACTTCGTCGACGCCGTGCTCGAGTACCAGAAGCGGGAGCGACGCCTGGGCAAGACCAGTGCCCAGGTGCAGACCCCGACGTGAGACACGTCGCGATCCTGGGCTCGACCGGATCGATCGGGACGCAGACCCTCGAAGTCATCGATCGCTTCCCGGACCGTCTCGGCGTGGCCGCGCTGGCCGCGGGCCGTAACGTGGAGCTGCTGATCCAGCAGGCCAAGCAGTTCCGGCCGGAGTGCGTGTCGATCCAGCGCGAGCAGGATCTGCCGCGGGTCCGCGACGCGCTGTCCGGCACGGGCATCCGCGTCTCGACCGACCCCTGCGAGGTGGCCCGCGCCGACGCGGACCTGGTGGTCGCCGCGTTCGTCGGCAGCGCGGGACTGCGTCCGGTGATCGAGGCGCTCCGGGGCGGCACCGACGTGGCGCTGGCCAACAAGGAGGTGCTCGTCATGGCGGGCGAACTCGTGCTCGCCGAGGCGCGCCGCTACGGCGCGCAGATCCGCCCGCTCGACTCGGAGCACGTGGCGATCCACCAGTGCCTGGCGGGGCACGCGGCCTCGAGCGTGCGCCGCGTGGTGCTCACCGCCTCCGGCGGGCCGTTCCGGGGCGCGACGCTCGAAGAACTGGCGCGCGCCACGCCCGAGGACGCGCTCGCGCACCCCAACTGGGAAATGGGCTCGAAGATCACGATCGATTCTGCGACGCTCATGAACAAGGGCTTCGAGGTCATGGAGGCGCGCTGGCTCTTCGACCTGGAGCCGGAACGCATCGACGTGCTGATCCACCCCGAGAGCATCGTGCACTCCCTGGTCGAGTTCAGCGACGGAAGCTGGCTCGCGCAGCTCGGCATCCCCGACATGCGCGTCCCCATTGCCTACACCCTGGCCATGCCCGAACGCCTGCCGCTGCCGGACCTGCCCCCGCTCGACCTGGCGGCGCTCGGAGCGCTCCACTTCGAGACGCCGGACGTGGCGCGGTTCCCCGCGCTGGGCCTGGCGCGCGACGTCCTGGCTGCCGGCGGGGCCGCACCCGCGGTCCTGAACGCCGCCAACGAGGTCGCCGTCCAGGCCTTCCTGGAGGGCCGGATTCCGTTCACGCGAATCGCCGCGGTGTCCGAAACGGTACTGGAAGGGCAGGCGGGCCGGCTCGCGCCGGACCTGGAGGCGGTCATGGACGCCGACCGCGAGGCCCGCGCGGCTGCGCACCGGGCCATCGAGGAGGGGCGAGCTTGAGCTTCATCGACTACCTGGGGCCCTTCCTGCTCCTGCTCGGCGTCCTGGTCGTGATCCACGAGCTCGGTCACTTCGCGGTGGCCAAGTGGTTCGGGGTCAAGGTCGAGCGCTTCTCCGTCGGCTTCGGCCCCTCGGTCTTCCGCCGCACCGTCGGCGAGACCGAGTACGTGCTCGCCTGGCTGCCGCTCGGCGGCTACGTGAAGATGCTCGGCGAGGCGCCCGACGAGGAGCTGTCCGAGGAGGAGCGCGGCCGCAGCTTCAACGGCCAGACGCCGCTGCGCCGCATCGGCATCGCGCTGGCGGGTCCGGTCATGAACCTGTTGCTGTCGGTCGTGGTCCTGGCCGGCATGTACATGACCGGCTGGCCGACGCCCACGTCGCAGGTCGGCTCGGTCGCGCCCGGCTCGGCCGCCGAGGCGGCGGGCCTGCTGTCCGGAGACCGGGTCGTGTCGGTCGACGGCCAGGACATCTGGCGCTGGGCCGACTTGACGAGCGCCGTGCAGGCTAGCGAGGGCGGCCCGCTTACCCTGGGCGTCGAACGTACCGGGGCCGAAGGCGCCGAGCAGCTCGAGGTGGTCGCCACGCCCGAGCGCAAGGACGGCCGCCTGCTGCTCGGCATCGAGCAGCGCCGCGCGCTTGCCGTGCTGGGCATCCCGGGCGCCGACGGCGCCGCGGCGCGCGCCGGCCTGCAGACGGGCGACCGCGTGGTGCAGCTGAACGGCGCGGAGGTCGTGGACTGGTACGGCTTCGAGCGTGCGCTCGAGGCCGCGACCGGATCGCTCGATCTCCAGATCGAGCG
>JAFDDB010000021.1 GCA_019311115.1 Deltaproteobacteria bacterium | reverse complement strand
GGCCGTGCCCGGGTTGCGCACGCGCACGTCGTACTGGAGGAAGTCGCCGATCCCCACCACGTCGCGGTTCGCCGTGATGCTCAGGAAGAGCGAGTCGTCCTCGGAGTCGAGCGGTAGGTCGATGTCGATCGACGAGGCCGCGGAGAGGGTGAACGTCTCGCCGCGCGAGCCGGTCACGATCCGGAAGGGCGCGCCGGTCAGCGCCTGGATAGTGGCCGTGTCGGTGGTGGACGGATAGACGTAGCCGGACGGAGGCGTGACCTCGAGCCGGTAGGTTCCTGCGGGCAGCCAGGGATAGCGGTAGGTGCCCGGGTCGAAGACGTAGATCTTGCTGCCGTCGGTCTCGGTGCCGCCCGACGTGATGCTGGCGGGGAACGGGCTCACGCCGTCGTCGCCGAGCGGGCTGGCGTCGATGCCGGCGGGCTCTTCGACCAGGCGGATCACCGCGCCGCTGATCGGGTCCCCGCTCGAGGTATCGAACACGATCGAGAGCGGCTGGATCGTAGCGCTCGCGCTCTCGGTATCGGTGCCGTCGGCGGCGTCTACGTAGTCCGCGGTGATCGTGCCGCCGCGCTCCCCTTCGAGCATGCAGGGATCGGGCGTGGACGAGGTCTGGACCCAGCCCGTGAAGTCGCCCGTGTCTGGACCGGTCTCCCGGAGTCGAACCAGGACGGAATCACCGGTCCCGGAAGCGGAGACGCTCACGAGCAGCATCTCGGCCAGCAGGGAGTCCGCGTTCTGGTCGCCGTCGGCGACGCGCAGGAACGCGGCTTCGCCCAGCGCGTATCGCGCGCCGGGTAGCATGTCGAGCGTACCGAGGGCGATCGGTGCGCCGGTGAGCAGGAACGGTCCGGGGGCCGGGTTGAACGGTCCGGCCGGTGCCCCGCTCGGGCTGCATTCCGCGGCAGAGAAGTCGAGCGCCGTAGACCCGGCTGCGCCGGGCGCGTAGCGCCAGAGCTCGAGCGTGGCATCGGTTCGAACGACGCCCAGCGGAATGCTGTGGAGGTTCGAGGGCCGCGTGACGGGCGTACCGCCCACCGAGTAGTCGGCGAAGGCGGTATTGTCGATCGTCTGGCCGAGCCCCGGAGAGGGCAAGGTCAGCATCAGGGCGCACATCACCCCTAGCAGGCCCGGGAGGCGCATTGCTCCCCGAGCCCGCTCGTGGTGACGCATCTGTCCAGCGACTTCGCGCATCGTCACGCGCGATCGCTCCTGCCTTCGCCCTTCGGGAGGCAGGCGCCGGGCCCTGGCTGGACCCGCCGCCTGCTCCCTAGGAGAAGAGGACGATCGCTACGAAAGCGACTGGTCAGTCGATCGTGACCCTGAACACGACGTCGGTGCTGGTGCCCGTTGCGACCGTCATGTTGAGCGCCGACACGGCTCCCGCCGTCGAGACGTTGAAGTCTCCGAAGTCGTCGCCCGAGGTGCCCTCGGACTGCGCAACGCCGCCCACCGTCAGCGTGCCTCCCACGAACGTGGTGTTGGCCGGGACCGTGTCGACCAGGTCGACGTTGGTCGCGTCTTCCACGCCCGCCCCATTGGCCACCGTGATCGTGTACTCGACCACGGAGCCGGGGATGTAGTACGAGCCCGAGAACAGCGTCGCGGTCTTGGTGACCGTGATGTCCGCTCCCTGGATCACGAACGCCCACATGTCGCTGTGGATCGCATCGTCTACCGCGTCCGTGCCCGCCACCGTGTCACCGGAAGCATCGATGAACTCGGTGTCCTCGACGTCCTGCGCGTCGGCGCCGGATGCCGTGACCAGCGTGGCGCCGAGCGTGCCCGATTCCGCCGCCTGCGCGAGGGCCGAGAGCATCAGGTTGTCGCCGAAGGTGATCGCGGCCGCCGCGGGGATCTCCGCGACGATGATCACATCGGTCGTGGCGTCGATCGCCAGCGTGTCGATGTAATCCTGCGTATCACCGCCGTCGAGCAAGCCGTCACCGTTCACGTCCTCGTAGATCGCGAACGTGATCGCGTTCACCTCATCGGTGCCCGTGAGCGTCGGCTCCACCGTTGCGGCAGCCTCGTCCACCGCGCTGAGAGCGAATCCCAGCGCATCGTTGCTGGTGTTCTCCACCGTGAAGCGCAGGATCGCCGTCGTGCTGCTCGGAGAAGTCTGCACGTACGCGACGTGGTTGACGGCCACCGTCAGGTCGATCTTGCGGTCGACGGTGAAGTCCTCGGACGCACTCTCCTGCGTCTGACCCGTACCGTTGACGTCGTAATCGACGAGGGCGGTGTTCAGTACGACGGTTCCCGCCTGGGTCCCGTCAGCCAGCACGACGTCCGCGCTGACGACCAATGCGAGTACCAGGACGGCACTCGCGATCCACTTCATATTCAGCTGCAACATTTGCTGCTTCCTCTTCCTCTTCTCTCAGTTGACTTGCGGTTACTGCAAACGGGCGCGGAACTCGACCGAGTGGGCCGATCCGGGCTCGAGCGCATCGTTGAAGGTCCAGCGGATGTGCGTGTAGTCCTCGGGCGGGGCCGGCTTGCTGCCGCCTCCCACGGGGACCGTCAGCGCGCTCGCGACGTCGTAGGTCTTGCCTCCGTCGACCGAGAACGTGACGCGGGCGCCGTCTCCCGTGACCGAGCCCGTGTAGTCCATGTGCTCGGGAACGGGGTCGGTGATCACGACGTTGGTCGCCGGCTCTTCGCCGACGTTCCGCGCGGTGATCGTGTACACGACGACTTCGCCGGGCATGACCTTGACGGCCGGAACCCGCTGGATGGTCTTCTCGCCGTCTTCGTTGACGACTTCGACCTCGAGTTCGGCCTTGGCTTCGAGCTCGACGTGCTTCTGCTTCGCTTCCGCGGTGGACGCGAAGAACAGCGCAGCGAGCGCGACAATGGCCAGTTTTCGGATCATCATCTTCCTCTCCTCCTAGTTGATGGTCACTCTGAATGTGATCGTTCTGTTGGGTGTCACGGACGTCATGTCACCCAGGTCCACCGTGATGGCGCCCGGGTTCGACACGTTGAAGTCGGCGCCGTCTCCCGGAACGTCCGAGAGCGGGACGGAGTCGAGCTCGATCGAGCCGGCCACGTAGGTCGTGCCGACGGGGATCGCGTCGCGGATCATCACCGCCGTTGCGGTCCCCGAGCCGGTCGCGCTCACGTCGAGCGAGTACTCGATCTGGGTTCCGGGCGCGGCGGGGCCGAGCACGGTTCCCGACTTGGACACACTCACGAGCGAGGTCACGACCTGGTAGGTGCCGGTGGCGGCGCTCGACGGGCCGCCCGGCCCGGTCACGGCATCGCCACCGCCGTCTCCAGCGCCGGCCAAGGCGGCTCCGGGCGCCAGTCCAGCGACGGTCACCGATTCGGCGGTCAGTTCGCTGTCTCCGAGGTCGTCGTCGGTGGGCGGCGGACCCGGACCCGGGATGTCGTTGAACAGGAAGACG
This sequence comes from Deltaproteobacteria bacterium, assembly GCA_019311115.1. GTDB lineage: Bacteria > Myxococcota_A > UBA9160 > SZUA-336 > SZUA-336 > JAFDDB01. Next base: position 31,822 of record JAFDDB010000021.1, on the reverse strand, counting down.
GTGATGGCCTCCTGGCCCGCCGTGTTGGCGTCGAGCGTCGGCGGCGAGGCGGCGTTGTAGGGAAGGTCGTCGGCCACGTTGAAGACTCCGTCGGGCACGGCGGGGCCGGCTCCGTCGGGGTCGGTGTCGACGTAGACGGTGTTCAGGCTGGGGTCGAAGTCGTCGCCGGCCGCCGCGTTCGAGACGGCGAGGGTGAAGTCCTCGACGCCGTTGCCCGTGTTCTCCACGCGGAAGGTCAGGAGTTCGCCCGTGGCGCCGGGCGCCACCAGCACGTTTCCGATCGTCTGGAGCGTGGTCGAGACCGCGATCAGTTCGTCCACGGTGATCACGTGCACGTTGCTGGTGCTCGAGCCCGGCGCGCCGCCGGCTTCGAAGGTGAGGCTGGCCTGGTTCGTCACGGTGTCGCCCGCGGGCGTACCGGCTCCGCGCGCGGACACGGCGGGTGCGAGGAGCGCGACCATCAGGAGGCCTCTGCAGAGGACGGTACGCATCAGCGGACCCTCGCCCTGAAGCGGATCTCGAAGTACGCGTCGCCCCCGCCGTTGCCCGGGAGCGTCCCCTTGGGGTTGAGTTGGATCGAAGTGACGTCGCCGTCGTAGGGAGTCCCCGGCGTGTAGCCGTAGCCCGGCGCCAGGCCCTGGAAGCCCACGTCGTCTCCGCCGTCGCCGAGCGAGACGAAGGTGTACGTGAGTCCGCTCGACGGGGCTCCGTCGTCGAAGCGGATCGGTCCCGACGTGGCGCCGTCGAAGTCGTCCGCGCGGAGCTCGAGCTCGGCCGGGATGTTGTCGGTGATCACGACCGTGTCCAGGTCCACCGCCCCGGGTCCCATGTTCGTGACCCGGATCGTGTAGATGACGTCGGTCCCCGGGATGTGAAAGCTCCCCGCGGGCGTCGTCTGCACCGTCTTCAGGACCACGATGTTGGGCATCGGGATCACGACGACGAACGTGCCGACGCCGAGGTCCGTCAACGGAACGGCCTCCGTGCCCTCGGTAGCGGTGACGCGGGCCGTCCAGAAGCCGGAGCCGGCGCCCGCCGGTATGGGGTAGGCGTACTCGTAGACCTTGGGATGCGTCCCGGCCGCCGTGACTTGTGTCATGGCGACCGTAGTCATCGAGGTGCCGTTCGGGTCCAGTATCTCGACTTGTGCGCCGGTGATGTCGAAGTCCCCGAACGGATCACTGACGGACGAGCGTACGTAGACCGTACTGCCCGGCCCGAAGCTCGGCGGGATGGCTCCTCCGGGGTACGGCGCGTCATAGCCGTCGACGCTGTCGACGTTGATGATGGTGTTGGCGGGGAGGTGGACCTGCGAGAAGTTCGCTCCGTTGGTCGGGTAGACGCCGACGTCCCCCGCGCCGGTCAGGTTCGTGATCGTGAGGGTCAGCGTGCTGCCGATCGGGGTATTCCGCAGTACGGCGTTCGGAATCGGGAAGAAGTACTGAGCAGGGGCGTTCGGCAGATTGAGGTTCTGCGCGAGGGTCCCGATCAGCGCAGCTCCGTTGAAGAGCTGGACCTGCACGTTGCGCTGGTTCTTGGTTCCCTTCTTCCCCTTTCCCTTCCCCCGGCGCTCAAGCCAGAGCTCGACCGGGATGGGCTGCGCGTCGGTCTGGAGGTTCTGGACGACGGGCGGCGAGAGAGTCCAGCTCTGGGCGTTTCCGGCGAGCACGTCGACGCGCGCCTGGGCTCCGGGGATGACGCGCGAGAGCTGATACGCGGGCGCGGACGTGGCGTCGTACAGGTAGAGCTGCTTGGTTCCCGATCCGGCGATCTGGCTCGGCGACACCGTCACGTCCGGAGCGTTGGGAGAAGCGCCGGGGCCGCCGGGGTTGATGACGTCGCCCTGGTTCTGGATCAGCGTTCCGGGTGTGGCGAGCGGGTCGACGGTAACGTCGAAGACCACCGTAACGCTCCCGCTGGCGGGTACGGCGATGCCGGTGACATTCAGGTAGCCGTTGGAGTTCGCGCCGCTGGGCGGCCCGGTGGACGCGTCGGTGGCGCCGGCGGGAATGCTGACCACGCTGAATCCCGTGACGTTGGCGGGTACGTCATCGGTGACGCTGACGCCCGATGCCGCCGCCCCGCCGGACTCGGTCAGCGTGATCGTGTAGCGGAGCGTGTCGCCGGCGCCGGCGTCTCCGCCATTCAGGTCGAGGACGGTCTTGGTGGAGGTCGAGAGGTTGGGTTGGATGACGGTGACGGAGTCGGTGTCGCTGTCGTTGGCGGCCTGGTTGTCGAAGTCGGGGGCGGAGACGGTCGCGGTGTTGTTCACGCTCGGGGCGGCGGCGGCCGCGACCGCGACCGTGAGCGTCAGCGCGGGGAGGCTCGCGCCCGAGGCGAGCCCGCCGTTCGTGCAGGTAACGTCCTGCCCGACGGCGCCGCAGGCCCAGCCGGTCCCGGTGCCGGACACGTACGTGAGCCCCACGGGCAGCGTGTCGGTGACGGTGATCGGGCCGGCCGCGGCGTGCGGCCCGTTGTTCGTCACCGTGATCGTGAAGTCCTCGTTCGACCCGATCGAGAAGTCGCCGGCGTGGGTCTTGGTGATCGCCAGGTCGGCGATGGGGACGTTCGGGACGCTGAAGATCTCGGCGGAGAGCAGCACCAGGTCCTGGCCGCTGCTGTAGGTCGTGGTGACGGAGCTCAGTCCCGGGGTCAGGAACGGCGTGATGTTGTAGGCGTCGAGGTCGACGCCGTAGACGTTGGTGGCGGTGGGAGTGATGGTGTTGACGGTGGAGTTGAACTGGTTGTTGACCGGGTTGGTGGCATCGGTGAGCGGGTTGCCGGCGAAGAGCAGGTTCTCGCTGACGCCACCCAGGGTCCCGGAGTTGCCGGCGTCGCCTTCCCACGTCAGGTGGCCGTGGCGACCGGTTCCGGCCATGGGGGTCGGCGTCAGGAAGTTCGTGGCGGTGAGCGCGATGGAGCTTCCGCGGTAGAACTGGAAGCCGTCGTACAGGTTGATGACTCGCGTCGGCTCGGCGGGGCTCGCGTAGATGACGATCAGGCTCCAGCCGGCCAGGACGGCGGAGCTGCTGCAGTGGGGATCGCCCGTGTACACCGTGAGCCCCGCGAACGTGTAGAGCCCCGTTCCGCCCACGATTCCCGTGACGTCGGCGACGCCCGCGAAGTAGTCGTAGGTCCCCGAGAAGGTCTCGGTGAACGTGGTGTCGGCAGTGACGGCGTTGCCGTTCAGCGAGACGTTCGAGTCGACGGTGGTTCCGGAGCCGGCCCAGTACAGGTACGCGCGGTTGACGGTGGCGCCGACGGGGATGGTCAGGGTGGCGGCGGAGGTGCCGGTGACGGCACAGGGGTCGACGGCGTCGGAGGCGGTGCGGAGGGTGTTTCCGGTCCCGGTGAAGTCGAGCTGGCCGGCGAAGCTCCGCTCGAGCGTGATCGGGACGCCGGCGCGCGCGGCGGGCGCGGCGGAAACGAGCGCGAGCGCGAGGAGCGCCAGAAGCGCCCATCGGCTGCGCGTGTGTACGACCCGCTCTGCAGTCTGGTTGCGATCCACCGGAACCCACACGGCGGGCGGACCCCGCGCGCGGGATGTGCACATCCCACTCGCTCGGGAGCTCCGCTCCGCCCCTGCCATGCCCCCGGTCTCGAGCGCGCCGTCTACGCGCAGGAGGTGGGGGGAACCAACCCCGTTCAGGAGTTGATTCGGGGTTTTCCGTGGGGTTCTTGAAGGACGCGTTCCCCTTCAGTAAGGGGGCGCTTCATGCCCGGTAGAATCGTCCGTCTGGTCTGGAACCAGGCCGGTCTCGGAAGGCGGACTCTCAGTCCCTGAGCAACTCGCGCGCAATGTGCGTGATCTGGATCTCGTCGGTCCCGGCGTAGATCTGCATCACCTTCGCATCACGGCACAGCTGTTCAATCTGGTACTCGGCCATGTAGCCATTGCCGCCAAAGAGCTGCACGCCCTCGAGCATGACCTCCATGCACGTCTGGGCTGCGTACAGCTTGCCGGCCGAGGCCTCGGCGAGCGTCGGGCTGCGTCCCGCGCCCGCCAGCTCGATCTGGCGGAAGAGCAGGTTCTCCAGGTTCATGCGCGCGACTTCCATCTTGGCGAGCTTGAGCTGGATCAGCTGGTACTCGCCGATCGGCTTGTCCCACTGTACGCGCTCCTTCGCGTAGGCCGTGCAGAGCTCGAGACAGCGCTCGACCATGCCGAGCGTCATGGCGACGACGCCCGTGCGCTCCATGCCGAACGTCTCCTTCGCACCGCCGCGGCCGTAGGCGGACTCACTCTCGCCGATCAGCCGGTCGCGTCCGGCGCGCACGTCCTGCAGAAAGAGCTCCCCCGTCGGTGAGGAGTGCAGTCCCATCTTCCGCATCGGCTTCGACTGGGTCAGTCCGGGCATGCCGCGGTCGAGCACGAAGCTCACCATGCGCCGGTCGCGCTGAGGCGTGTCGTCGCCCTCGTCGAGCTTGCAGATGAACACGATGGTGTCGGCGTACGGCCCGTTGGTGATGAAGGTCTTGTTGCCGTTCAGGACGTAGCCGTCCCCGTCTCGGCAGGCGGTCGCCTTCATTCCGCCGAATGCGTCCGAGCCGGAGCCCGGCTCGGTGATCGCCCAGGCGCCGATCTTCTCGAGCGTCAGGATCGGCGTGAGCCAGCGCTCCTTCTGCGCCGTCGTGCCCTTCGAGATCAGCGCACCGCCGGTGAGCCCGGTGCTGACGCCCATGGCCGTGACCATGCCCGGACAGAAGCGGCACAGCTCCTTGATCAGCAGCAGCTGCATGGCCATGGCGTCCACGTTCCCGCCCGGCTGGCGCTGGCGCCTGGCGGGCTCCTCTCCTCGCGCGCGAGCCTCGTCGGCCTTGCGCGAGGCGGCGACCACGGCCTCGCCGCGAGAGCGTTGCATCTCGGTCAGCCCGAAGGTCGAGTAGAGCTTGCGCAGCACGTCGTAGGGCGGGGTGTCCCCGTGCTCGAGCTCCTCCAGGTTCGGGACGATCTCGGCGTCGATGAAGCGCCGCAGCGCGTCCCGGAAGGCCAGGTGCTCTTCACTCCACTCGATCATGGGATCCTCCAATGTGGGGCGCGAGTCTACCACCGCGCGCGAAGGTAGATGAATAGCGCTGTATTTATTATGGATCTTGAAAGAGGATCGATAAGTTGCATAATAGGATGAATGGAGTGGAGCGAGGTTGGCGAGCTGCCCTGCTCGATCGCCCGCTCGCTGGCGGTGGTCGGCGACCGGTGGACGTTGCTGATCCTGCGCGAGGTCTTCAGCGGTGTGACGCGCTTTGACGCGTTCCGCTCGCGCCTGGGGATCTCGCGCAACGTGCTCGCGGACCGGCTCCACCGCCTGGTCGGCGAGGGGATCCTCGAGATGCGGCCCTACCAAGAGGCGCCACGCCGCCACGCCTACGAGCTGACCGAGGCGGGAGCCGACCTGTACCCGGTCCTGCTGTCGCTCATGGCCTGGGGTGACCGCTGGCGGGCCGGCCCAGAGGGTCCACCGATCCGGCTGGTGCACCGCTGTGGCGCCCACGTCCGGCCTGCGCCGACCTGCGAGGAGTGCGGCGAGCCGCTTCGCGCCGGCGAGGTGCGGGCGCTGGCGGGGCCGGGCCTGCTGAGTCCCCGGCGCAGGCGCGCTCAGAAGCCGAGCTGAAGCCTCGCCGCCTCGCTCATCATGCTCGGGTCCCAGGGTGGATCCCAGACCAGCTCGATCTCGGCACCGGTGATGCCCGGTGCGCCGCGCACGGTCTCCTCGACCTGGCCGGGCAGGATCTCGGCCACCGGACACATGGGCGACGTCAGCGTCATGGTGATCCGGGCGTGACCGTCCTCGACCCGGACGTCGTAGATCAGGCCGAGTTCGTAGATGTCCACCGGAATCTCCGGGTCGTAGCAGGTCTTGATCGCGGCCACGACCGCGGCGTGCGCCTCGTCTCCGCCCTGCTCGGGGCTCGCCGCTTGCGGGTTCTCCGCATCCTGCTTCACGTCCTGTTCCATGGTTGCTCCCGCGTCACTCGGTGGTGACGGTCTCGCCCCCTCCATCGAGGGCCGCGTTCAAGGTGTGCCAGGCCAGGCTCGCGCACTTGACGCGCATGGGGTACTCGCGCACGCCGGTGAGCGATGCGAGCTTGCCGAGGTCGCTCACGTCGATCTCGCTGCCCGGTCCGGAGAGGAGGGACGAGTGGAAGCGCTCGAAGAGCGCCCGCGCCTCCGCGATGGTCATGCCGCGGACGGCTTCGGTCATCATCGAGGCGGACGCCGTCGAGATGGCGCAGCCGTGGCCCTCGAACCGGGCTTCGCGCACCACGCCGTCCTCGACCGCGACCCAGAGCGTCAGCTCGTCGCCGCAGAGCGGGTTCGACCCCTCGGCACGTCCCGAGGCGTTCTCGAGCGCGCCCTTGTTCCGGGGCTTGCGCGAGTGGTCCAGGATGACCTCCTGGTACAGATCGGACAGGTCGCTCATTCGCCGAAGATCTCCAGCACCTTGTGCAGGGCGGCGATCAGTTGGTCCACGTCCTGCCGCGTGTTGTAGGCGGCGAACGACGCCCGCGTGGTCGCGGGCACGCCAAAGTGGTCCATCACCGGCTGCGCGCAGTGGTGGCCGGTCCGCACGGCGACGCCTTCGCGGTCGACGATCGTCCCGACGTCGTGCGCGTGGATGTCGCCGAGCACGAATGAGAGGACGCCCGTCTTGCGGCGCGCCGTCCCGATCACGCGAAGTCCCGGAACCTCGGCGGCTCGCTGAGTCGCGTAGTCGAGCAGGTCGTCCTCGTGCCGCATCAGCGCCCCGAAGTCGTGCGCCCGCAGCCAGTCGGCGGCCGCTCCGAGTCCGACGGCGCCGGCGATGTTCGGCGTTCCGGCCTCGAACTTGTACGGCACCTTGTTGTACACCGTCTTGTCGAAGCTCACGCTCAGGATCATCTCGCCGCCGCCCTGGTAGGGCTCCATCTCGTCGAGAAGCTCCGCGCGTCCCCACAACGCGCCGATGCCCGTCGGGCCGTAGACCTTGTGGCCCGAGAACGCGTAGAAGTCGCAGTCCAGGTCCTGCACGTCTACGCGCAGGTGCGGTACGGCCTGCGCGCCGTCGAGCAGCACCGGCGCGCCGTGATCGTGCGCCAGGCGGACCATCTCCTGCACCGGCACGATGGTGCCGAGCGCGTTCGAGACGTGCCCCAAAGCGACGAGCCGTGTGCGCGGGCCCAGCAGCTTGGCGTAGCCCTCGAGCGGGATCTCTCCGCGGTCGTCGATCGGCGCCACGCGCAGGACCGCGCCGGTCTGCTCGCAGAGCATCTGCCACGGGACGATGTTCGAGTGGTGCTCCAGGTGCGAGACGAGGATCTCGTCGCCCTCGGCGATTCGCGGCCTCACGAAGGCCTGCGCCACCAGGTTGATCGCCTCGGTCGTGCCGCGCACGAAGACGACCTCTTGGGCGCTCGCGGCGCCGAGCAGGTCCGCGACCTTGGTGCGGGCGCCCTCGTAGAGGCCGGTCGCCTCCTCGGAGAGCGCGTGCACCGCGCGGTGGATGTTGGCGTTGCTGTGCTCGTAGTAGTGGGAGACCGCGTCGATCACCGCGCGCGGCTTCTGGCTCGACGCCGCGTTGTCCAGGTACACCAGGGGAACGCCGCGGACCTCGCGGGCCAGGATCGGGAACTCCGCCCGGATGCGGGAGACGTCGAAGCTCAACGGTCCTTCTCCTCGACCACGGCGGGCAGCCAGCGGCGGATCTGGTAGGTCAGGTACGATCCGAGCTCGTCGATCGGCAGCCGCGCGCCGATCTCGTTGGCGAACGCCAGCGTCAGCATGGCGCGCGCGGCATCGGCGTCGATCCCGCGGCTGCGCAGGTAGAAGAGCTGCTCGGCGTCGAGCCGCCCGATCGTCGCGCCGTGGCTGCACTTGACGTCGTCGGCGTAGATCTCGAGCTGCGGCTTGGTGTTGACGCGCGCGGCGTCCGAGAGCACCAGGTTGCGGTTGCTCTGGCGGGCGTCGATCTTCTGCGCGTCGGGCCGCACGATCACGCGACCGTGGAACACGCCGTGCGCGCGCCCTCCGAGCACGCCCTTGTAGTGCTCGTCGCTCGTCGTGTGCGGTACCGCGTGGTCGATCGTCGTGTAGTGATCGAGCAGCTGGCGGCCCGCGCCCAGGTACAGCCCGTCGAGCTGCGCGTGTGCGCCCTCGCCCGTCAGGACCGTCGTCAGGTCGACGCGGGCGATCCGCCCGCCCAGGGCCAGCGAGTGCGACGCAAAGTGGCTGTCCGCCTCCTGGTACACGGCCACTTCGCCGAGCTGGTAACCGGTCTCGGCCTGCTCCTGGAGGATCACGTGGTGGAGCCGGGCTCCGCGTTCCAGCCGGATCTCAGTCACCGGAGCGGTGAGCGCTGTGCAGTCCGCGCAGCCCACGTAGTGCTCGACGATCACGGCCTGGCTGTCAGGCTGCAGCGAGATCAGGTTGCGCGGAGCAACCGCCGTCGGCGCCGCGCCGCAGCTCTGCACGAACACCGCGTGGATCGGCGCCGACAGCTGCTGTCCGCGGCGGATTTCGACGAACAGGCCGTCCTCGAACAGCGCGGTGTTGAGCGCGGTGAACGCGCGCCGCTTCTGGTCCGCCGTGCTTCCGAGCAGCGCCTTCACGCGTTCGGGCTGGCGCTCGAGCACGCGCGCCACCGAGTCCACGGTCACACCGCTCGGGAGTCCGCCGACCGACGAGGCCGCGGCCGAGAACACGCCGTCGATGAAGACCAGGCGGTGTCCCTCGCCGACCGCCCCGGCGGTGGCGTGCGCGCGCGCGATGGCATCGTCCATGTCGCGCTCGCCCTCGCCGGCCGGGGCGAAGGCGAGGTCGTCGAGGTCGCGCAGGTTCGTGAACCGCCACGCCTCGTCGCGCGTTCCCGGCACGCCGAGCTCCGTGAACAGCTCGAGCGCACGCGCGCGCGCGGCTCCGAGCCAAGGCGGGCCGGCGCCCTGCAGGTCCCCGGAACGCCTCCGGGCCAGGCTCGACAGCGAGTCGGTCGCGCTCACGCGGCGCCGCCCTCGAGCTGCTGTTGGATCCAGCCGTAGCCGCGCTCCTCGAGCTCGAGCGCCAGCTGGCGGTCGCCGGACTTGACGATGCGCCCGTCCACGATCACGTGGGTGTGGTCGGGCACGATGTAGTCGAGCAGGCGCTGGTAGTGCGTGACGATCAGGAAGCCCCGCTCGGGGGAGCGCAGCGCGTTGACGCCGGCCGCGACCATCTTGAGCGCGTCGATGTCGAGTCCCGAGTCCGTCTCGTCGAGCAGCGCCAACGTCGGCTCGAGCAGCGACATCTGGAGCACCTCGTTGCGCTTCTTCTCTCCGCCGGAGAAACCTTCGTTGACCGAGCGGTCGAGCAGTTCGGGCTTCATTCCCAGGTCGGCCATCTTCTGCTTCACGATCGTCAAGAAGTCGAAGGCGTCGATCTCGTCCTCGCCCCGCGCCGAGCGTTGGGCGTTGACGGCCGCGCGGATGAAGTAGCCGTTGCTCACGCCGGGAATCTCGATCGGGTACTGGAACGCCAGGAAGATGCCGGCCCGCGCCCGCTCCTCGACCGACAGGGTGAGCAGGTTCTCGCCCTGGTAGAGCACCTCGCCCTTCGTCACCTCGTAGCCCTCGCGCCCCACGAGCACGTTCGCGAGCGTGCTCTTGCCCGAGCCGTTCGGGCCCATCAGCGCGTGCACCTCTCCCGCGCGCACCTCCAGGTCGATTCCCTTGAGGACTTCCTTGCCTTGGATCGACGCGTGCAGGTCCCGGATCTCGAGCATCGCTTCTACTCCGCGCTCAGCCGACCGCGCCTTCGAGCGTGACGGCGAGCAGTTTCGAGGCCTCGACCGCGAACTCCATGGGCAGCTCGCGGAAGACCTCTTTGCAGAATCCATTCACGACCATCGACACGGCGTCTTCGGGGTCGATCCCCCGCTGCCGGCAGTAGAAGAGCTGGTCGTCGCTGATCTTCGACGTCGTGGCTTCGTGCTCGACGATGGCCGACGCGTTGCGCGCGTCGATGTAGGGGAAGGTGTGCGCCCCGCAGCGGTCGCCGATCAGCAGCGAGTCGCACTGCGAGTAGTTCCGCGCTCCGCTCGCGCGCTGGTGGATCTCGACCAGTCCGCGATACGATTGCTCGCCCCGGCCCGCCGAGATCCCCTTCGAGATGATCGTGCTGCGCGTGTCGCGCCCCAGGTGGATCATCTTGGTGCCCGTGTCCGCCTGTTGGCAGTTGTTCGTGACGGCCACCGAGTAGAACTCGCCGACCGAGCGGTCGCCCTGGAGGATGCAGCTCGGGTACTTCCAGGTGATCGCGGATCCGGTCTCGACCTGCGTCCACGAGATCTGCGAGTCGTCTCCGCGGCACGCGCCGCGCTTGGTGACGAAGTTGTAGATGCCGCCCACGCCGTTCACGTCGCCCGGATACCAGTTCTGCACGGTCGAGTACTTGATGCGCGCCCGGTCGAGCGCCACCAACTCGACGACCGCAGCGTGGAGCTGGTTCTCGTCGCGCATCGGCGCGGTGCAGCCTTCGAGGTAGCTGACGTAGGAGTCGTCGTCGGCGACGATCAGCGTGCGCTCGAACTGTCCGGTGTTGGCCTCGTTGATCCGGAAGTACGTGGACAGCTCCATCGGACAGCGCACGCCCTTGGGGATGTAGACGAACGAGCCGTCGGTGAAGACCGCGGAGTTGAGCGTCGCGTAGAAGTTGTCGGAGTAGGGAACGACCGAGCCCAGGTACTTGCGCACCAGGTCGGGGTGCTCCTGCACGGCCTCCGAGAACGGCATGAAGAGGATGCCGAGCTCTCCGAGCTTCTTCTTGAAGGTGGTGGCGACCGACACGGAGTCGAACACCGCGTCGACCGCGACACCCGACAGGATCTTCTGCTCGTCGAGCGGAATGCCGAGCTTGTTGAAGGTCTCGAGGATCTCGGGGTCGACCTCGTCCAGGCTCTCGAGCTTGGGCTTCTTCTTGGGTGCCGAGAAGTAGCTGATGGCCTGGAAGTCGATCGGGTCGTAGCGGACCTTGGCCCAGCGCGCGTCTTCCTCGCGCATCTCGAGCCAGCGCCGGTACGCCTTGAGCCGCCACTCGAGCAGCCACTCGGGCTCGGACTTCTTGGCCGATATGGTGCGGATCACGTCTTCGTCGAGTCCGGGCGGGACGGTGTCCTGCTCGATCTCGGTGACGAAGCCGGCCTCGTACTCGCGGTTGGCGAGGGCTTCGATCTCGGCGTTCGGCTGGTCGCTCATGGCCTCAGTCTCCCGCCGGCCTTGGAGGCGTTGGAGGGCCGGGCGCTTCGACCCAGACGGCCATCTGGCTCTCGGTGCGCGTCATGTCGGCCAGCGTCACGCCGCCGAGCACTCCCTGGACGGCGCTCTCGACGCGCATCCAGAGCGCGCGCACCGAGCAGTCGGTGCTGTGGACGCAGTCGCGGAGCCGTCCCGGGTGCGCGTCGCAGAAGTCGTCGTTGAAGAAGGGCCCGCCGAGCGCCTGGATGACGTCCCAGGGGGTGATCTGGTCGGCCGCGCGGGCCAGGCGGTAGCCGCCCCCGGCGCCGCGCGTGCTGTCCACGAGCCCGCCCTGGCGCAGGGCGCGCATGAGCTTGCCGGTGTACTCGGCGCTCAGGCCCTCGGCCTCGGCGATCTCCGGAATGGTGATGGGACGGGTTTCGGGGTGGGCGGCCACCTGGAGCAGGCAGCGGAGCCCGTATTCTTCTTGCGCGAGTAGCTGCATGGCGGGCAGGTTCGGGAAAATATACGGATTAGTCAAGATTGTTTATCTGCGCCGAGAAGCCCTTTTTCGACAGCTACTTACGCTAAGATGCGCGCATGCGGCCGATTCTCCTCCCGTACCGCGGGCGACTTCCCGAGATCGCTCCGGACGTGTGGATCGCGCCGGGAGCGAGCGTGATCGGCGACGTCGGAATCGGGGCCGGGTCGAGCGTCTGGTTCGGCTGCGTCATCCGCGGCGACGTGGAGCGGATCCGCATCGGCGCCCGGACCAACGTGCAGGACCGCACGGTGATCCACGTGACCCGCGACCGCTTCGCAACCCGGATCGGCGACGCGGTCACGATCGGGCACGCGGCCGTGGTGCACGGCTGCACGCTCGGCGACCGGGCCTTCATAGGGATGGGCGCGATCGTGATGGACGGCGCCACCGTCGAGTCGGACGCGATGCTGGCGGCCGGCGCCCTGCTCCCGCCCGGACGCACGGTGCCGGCCGGCGAGCTCTGGGCGGGGACGCCCGCGCGCTGCGTTCGCGAGCTGCGCCCCGACGAGCACGAGGCCCACGCCGAGCAGAACCGCCTGTACTTCGACCTCGGGCGCGAGTACCGCGAGGCCTGACCCTGCTCCTGCTGCTCGGGACCGGCGCCTTCGCCGGCGCGCTCCACGTGTTCGCGGGGCCGGACCACCTGGCGGTGCTGGCGCCGTTCTCCGTCGAGGCGGGCCGCCGGGCGTGGGTGGTCGGCCTGCGCTGGGGAGTCGGGCACGCGTCGGGTCTGCTCTGCGTTGCGGCCGCGGCCTGGTTCCTGCGCGAGGCCTTCGACCCAGGCCTGCTGGAGCGGGCGAGCGGACCCCTGATCGGCTTCGTCCTGGTCGCCGTCGGCGTATGGGGACTGCTCCACGCTCGCGGCAGCGGGCACGTACACTCCGGGCCGCCCGGCCCTCGGAGGGGAGCCGGGCAGGGCGAGGTGCACGTGCACGCGACCGCCGCGCTGCTCGTCGGGACGTTGCACGGCGTGGTCGGGACCGGCGGGGTGCTGGCCGTGGTTCCGGTGCTGGGAATGGGCTCGGGTCTCGAGGCCGCCTCCTACCTGGGAGGCTTCGGGGCGGGCACGGTCGGTGCCATGGTCGGGGCCGCGGCCCTGCTCGGGCGCATCGCACCACGGACCGGCTCGGCGTACCGGCGCGTGTTCGTGGCGGCCGCCCTCGCCGCCCTCGCGGTCGGGGTCCTGTGGCTGTCGCTGGCGGCGCTCGGCGTCGACCTGCACGCGCACGGCTGAAGTCCCACACCTTCGCCTGCCTTCGGGCTTGCTTCGGCGGCCCCTGCCAGGGTACGAAAAGGGAATACAGGAGGGTCCGCGATGCCGAGTGCCGAGCTGAAGCAGGTGATCGAGATCATGCGAGCGCGCCCCGTGATCGCGGGCGGCGTCACCGTCGCGGCCATGCGGCGCGGCATCGTGGAGATGACGGAGAACAGTCCCATCCCCGAGGGCACGCGCTGTGATCCCGTCGACGCCGGCGGCGTGCCGTGCGAGTGGATCAGCGCGCCGAACGCGAGCGCGGACAAGACGCTCCTCTACCTGCACGGTGGCGGCTACGTGATCGGCTCGATCGGCACGCACCGCGGACACGTCGCCCGTCTCTCGCAGGCGTCGGGCGCGCGCGCGCTCGCCGTCGACTACCGCCTGGCGCCCGAGCACCCGTTCCCCGCGGGACTCGAAGACGCACAGGCCGCGTACCGATGGCTGCTCGACCAGGGAGTCCGCGCGTCGAGCCTGGCGATCGCCGGCGATTCGGCCGGCGGCGGGCTCAGCGTGGCGACGCTGGTCGCGTTGCGCGACTCGGGCGTGGAGCTTCCGGCCGCGGGCGTGCTGCTCTCACCTTGGGTGGACCTAGAAGGCGTGGGTGAGTCGTCGACCGGCAAGGCCGACGACGATCCGATGATCAAGCTCGACGGCCTGCTCGAGATGGCCGCCATGTACCTCGACGGAGAGCACGCGCGCACGCCGCTGGCGGCTCCGCTGTACGCCGACCTGTCGGGCCTGCCGCCGCTGCTGATCCAGGTCGGGACCGCCGAGATCCTGCTCGACGACTCGACCCGCCTGGCGCAGAACGCCGAGGCGGCGGGCGTCGAGGTCGAGCTCGAGGCGTGGGAAGACATGATCCACGTCTGGCAGGCGCTGGCGCCCGTGGTCCCCGAGGCGACCCAGGCGGTCGAGCGGATCGGAGACTGGCTCCGCAAGCGCCTCTGAGCGGGCGGGTCGGGTCGAGCTCAGGCCTCGGCCTTCACGATGACCCAGGAGTGATCGAAGCAAGGCTCGTCCGCCTCGAGCCGCAGGCCGATCCCGGCCGTCTCGCCGAGCCGCGCGAGCCGCGACAGGACGGGATGCAGCGCGCGACCGCGGCCCGCGTCCCCGGTGATCGCGATCCAATCGGCAAAGCGCCTCGACTGCCGGAAGCGGGCGCAGACCTCTCCGCCCCTGCCGAGCGCGCGCACGCGCGCCAGCAGCTCGCTCTCCGGAAGCATGCGCGTGTGCGAAGGATCGCGCAGGACCTCGAGCGCGTTGTGCAGCGCCGCCTCGTCGGGGTCCTCCGACGTGCAGACGTCGGCCACGACCAGCCGGGCGCCCGGCCGCAGCACGCGCGCCATTTCTTGCAGCGCCGGGTCGGGGTCGAGCAGGTGGTGGATCGCCAGGCGGCTCACGACCACGTCGAACGTCGCGTCGTCGAAGGGAAGCGCCTCGGCCCGCGCCGCCTCGAAGCTCGCGTTGGAGAGGCCGGCGTCCTCGACGCGCCGTCGAGCCAGGTCCAGCATGGCCGGTGTCAGGTCGACGCCAACGACAGAGCCCGCGTCGCGCGCGAGACGCGCAGCCACCAGGCCCGGTCCGCAGCATACGTCGAGCACCTGGTCGCCCGCGCGCGCGTCGACCGCGTCGGCGACCCGCTCCAGGATCTCGTCGGCCGCCCCGATCACTCGCGCGAATGGCTCGGCCTGGCGCGTGAACTCCCCGCGCACCCGCTCGTCGTGTTCGCGCTCGTCGTCTTCGAGTGGAGGCGGCATCGAACGGATCAGCCCGCAGGCAGGATGCGGTAGGCGCAGCGCCGTGCGCCATCGAGGATGTGCTCGGTCCGCTCGACGCGCACGTCGCCGCCCAGCACGCTGCGGAACAGGTCGAGTTCGTCGCGGCAGAAGCGCTGACAGCTCGAAGCGGCGGCGCAGATCGGGCAGTGGTTCTCGATGAACAGGAAGCCGTCGCGCTCGCGCCGCCACTCGGGCATGTAGCCCTCACGCTCGCGCAGCCGCACGAGTGCGACGAGGCGCTCTTCGAGCGGCGCTTCCGCGTCGGGCAGCTGTCGCCGGTACGCCTCGAGCTGGCGCTGCGTGCGGACGTCGACCAACCGGTCGAGTCCCTCCTCGCCATACACCTCGCGCAGGGTCTCGATCAGGTCGACGGTGAGGTCGGCGTGGCTGTCCGGGAAGCGTCCGCTCGCCCGGGGGCAGAGGCGCCAGACCCGCGCCGGGCGTCCGACCCGCCGGCGTTCGTCCTGGTAGCTCACCAGCTGATCGGATTCGAGCGCCGACAGGTGCTGCCGCACCGCCATGGCCGTCACGCCGAGCCGCTGGGCCAGGTCTCCCGCGGTCTGCGGTCCTCGCATCTTCAGCTCGAAGAGCACGCGATCCCGCGTGCGGGCTCCGGAATCCTCTTGCACGAGCGGACTTATACGTAGACTCCCCGACTTTTGCAAGAGCTTCATTGACAAACTTAGTAAAGAATGATCTTTACTAATAGGTGACACCAATCTGGAGGCTCAGCCATGACCCCACCCCACGAACCCGTCTGGGAGCGCGCCTTCCCGCTGTTGGATCTGCCGGTCGGCGGCGCGCGCCTGGTCCGCGCGCACGGCCAGCAGGTGGCCGTGTTCCGGCCCGAGGAGGACGCCGTCTTCGCCGTCGACAACCGCTGCCCGCACGAGGGCTACCCGCTCAGCGAGGGACAGGTTCATGGGCCCTTGCTGGTCTGCGCGTGGCACGGGTTCGTCTTCGACCTTCGCAACGGCCGCTGCATGGGCGGTGACGAGAACGTGCGCTCCTATCCCACGCGCCTCGTCGACGGCGCGGTCGAGGTCGACCTGTCGGAGCCCGACGCGGCGGCCACGATCCCTCCCATGTACGAGAGCCTGCACGAGGGTCTGCTCGAGAACCGCAGCGGCCAGGTCACGCGCGACCTGCTGCGGCTGTTGCGCGCCGGCGTTCCCGCCGAGCGGCTGGCCCTCGAGGCGGCCATCTTCGACGCGGAGCGCGCGGAGTTCGGCACGGGGCACGCGCTTCCGGTCGCGGCCGACGTGGCGGAGATGCTGCACCGGCACCCGGGAAACGCCGCTCTCGGTCCGCTGATGCAGGCGATGGAGGCTGCGAGCGTGCCGAATATCCGGCGCCCGATGCGTCCGCCGCCCGATCCGGTGGACCCCGGTCCGGATCCGGTGCTCGCGGGTGAGCGGCTCTGCGCCGCGGTCGAGAAGATGCAGGTCGGCGAGGCCGAGGCACTGCTGCGGGGCGCGCTGCAGCGCGGCTTTGGACGCGACGTGATCGAGCCCTGGTTCTACCGCGTGTGCACGGCGCACTTCCTGGGCTTCGGACACGGGCTGATCTACACGGTCAAGGTCTTCGACCTGCTCGACCGTGCGGGCTGGGAGCACGCCGAGCGGCTGCTTCCCGCGCTGCTCTTCCGGCTCGGCGTCCTCACCCGCGAAGAGCTGATCCCGACCGAGCGCCGGCTCCGCGACGCGCTCGCGGCGATCGAGCCACGCCAGGACGCGCTCTTCGAGCTGTGCAGCCACACGTCCGGCGTAAGTGAGAGCAGCGACGGCGAGAGCGGGGACGAGACCGCGGAGCTGATCGCTGCGGTCCTCGACGGCAGCGACGCCCAGGCGCTGGCCGCGGTCAGCGCCGCGCTCGAGAAGGGCACGGGCCTGCGCGTGGTGGCCCAGGCGCTGGCCGTCGCGGCCGCCGAGCGCCTGGTGCGCTTCGATGAACGCCTCGACTGCGACCCCACCGTGCAGGACGGCTGGCTCGACGTCGTGCACCTCTTCACGTTCGCGAACGCGGTACGTCACGCCGTCGAGCGCCACCCCCGTCCCGACGTGCTGCGCCTGCTGCTCTTCGCGGCCCGCTTCGTCCAGCGGGGGCGCACGCTCGACCTGGACCCCGATTCACGCGGACTCTCGGTGCTGGCAGCCGACGGCCCGGCCGTCGATCTCGACGAGGTGATGCGAGCCGTGCGAGGGCGCGACGCTCAAGGCGCGCTCGTGCTGGCCCGCGGCTTCCTGGTGGCGGGTGGAGATCGCGGCGAACTGCGCGACGCTCTCGAGGACGTGGTGCTGCGCGACCAGGCGACGCGCGCGATCTTCGCCGCTCACCACGTCAAGCTGCTGGCGGCGGCGTGGGACGAGAGCTCGGCTCTCGAGCGCCGGGGCGGGAGCGCCGAAGACGACGCGATCCGCCCGCTGCTGGCGGCCGTACACTTCCTGGCGTCGCCGCTCGGGGAGCGCGGCCTCGAGCGGCTTCGAAACGAGGCGATCCGCTTCGTCGAGGGCGGCAAGCCGCCGCGGCGCCTCATGGTCTGACCCGGCCGCGGACACCGCTTGTAACGGCGGTCCCCGAAGGACAATCATGGGGTGGATCACCGGGGCCCGATCGGGGGTTTCCGGGCCATTGAAGGGAAGACCGTGCTGCAAGTCAGCTTGGACCTCCGCGACGAGGCCGACGAGTTCAACGCGTTCCTCGGGACCCTCAGCGAGGCGGACTGGTCTCGACCGACCGGCTTCATGAGTTGGACGCCGTGGGACGTCGTGGCCCACCTCCACTTCTTCGACCTGGTCTCGCTCGTCTCGCTCGAGGGGCAGGAGGCATTCGACGCGCGCCGCAAAGAGCTGATGGGCCAGTTCTCCGCTGGGATCGGCAACGCCGAGCTTGCCCGGAAGGAGTTCGGGGACCTGTCGCCCGACGATCTGCGCGCGCGCTGGATCGAGACCTGCCACGACATGACGGCGCAGCTGGGCGAGAGCGACGAGAAGCGGCGGCTGCCTTGGTTCGGTCCGGACATGGGGGTGCGCATGTTCACGACCGCGCGCTTCATGGAGGCCTGGGCGCACGCACAGGAGGTCTACGACCTGGTCGGCGCCCCTCGCGTGCCGACGGACCGGATCAAGAACGTGGCCGCGATCGGGGTGAAGACGTTCGGCTGGACCTTCGTGAACCGCGGCATGGAGGTGCCGGGTCCGCCGCCGTACGTGCGCTTGGCCGCTCCGTCTGGGGCGACCTGGGAGTGGAACGAGCCCTCGGAGAGCGAGTTCGTCCGCGGCGACGCGCTCGACTTCTGTCACGTCGTCACGCAGGCCCGTAACGTGGCCGACACCGCTCTCGAGGTCCGCGGAGAGGTCGCGACGCAGTGGATGTCGATCGCACAGTGCTTCGCGGGAGGGCCCGTCGATCCGCCCAAGCCGGGATCGCGAAGATCGAACTAGTGCAGCGGGCGCATGAAGCGTCTCGCCGCGCGTTTCAGGAGAGGACGAGTCATGAAGACGAAGCTTGCCGAAGACATGGGACTCGAGTTCCCCATCTTCGCGTTCACCCACTGCCGCGACGTCGCGGCCGGCGTGTCGAAGGCGGGGGGGCTCGGCGTGCTCGGCGTGGCCGGGCACTCGGTCGACAAGGTGAAGATGGAGCTCGAGTGGATCGAGAAGGAGGTCGGCGACAAGCCCTACGGCGTGGACCTGCTGCTCCCCACCACGTTCGTCGGCAGCGACCGCGGCGGCCTGAGCAGGGCGCAGCTCGACGAGAAGATCCCGGAAGGACACCGGCGTTTCCTCGACGACCTGCTCGAGCGGCACGGCGTTCCGAAGCTGCCGCCTGACACGGACATCGGAGAGGAGTTCGGCGTCGGCTACGACAAGCAGCGCGACGTGATCGAGCTTCTCTTCGAGCACCGCATCAGCCTGATCGCGAGCGCGCTCGGACCGCCGCCGGAGTGGATGATCGAGCGGGGCCGCGAGAAGGGAGTCAAGGTCGCCGCGCTGGCCGGCAAGCTCGAGCACGCCACGCGGCACGCCGATGCGGGCGCCGACATCATCATCGCGCAGGGCTCCGAGGCCGGCGGGCACACTGGTGACGTCGGCACCATGGTCCTGGTGCCCGAAGTCGTCGACGCCGTGGCGCCGCTTCCGGTGCTGGCGGCCGGCGGCATCGCGAGCGGACGGCAGCTGACCGCCTCGCTGGCGCTCGGCGCGCAGGGCGTGTGGACCGGGTCGGTCTGGCTAACGACCGAAGAGGCCGAGACGCATCCGGTGGTGAAGGAGAAGTTCCTGAAGGCCGGCTCCAGTGACACGGTCCGCAGCCGTTCGCTCACGGGCAAGCCCGCGCGCCAGCTCCGCAGCGCCTGGACCGAGGCCTGGGAGGACCCGTCGAACCCCGACCCGCTGCCCATGCCGCTCCAGCCGCGGCTCGTCCGCGAGGCCCAGGCGCGCATCTCGCGCACGGCCCACAAGTCTCCGGGCGCGGAGCAGCTGGTCAACTACTTCGTGGGACAGGTCGTGGGATCGATGAACCACGTCAAGTCCGTCCGCACCGTCGTAGAGGAGATGGTCCAGGAGTACGCGGACACGATGGAGCGGTTGGACGAGTGGAGCGACTTCTAGGCCGGCCACTGGTCCGAGCGACGAGCGCTGAAAGGAAAACCGCCCTCCGGCGCGAGCCGGAGGGCGGTTCTGTTCGTATCCCGGAAGCGGCGATCAGTCCATCGACTCGATGATCGTCGAGATTCCCATGCCGGCGCCGATGCACTGGGTCGCCAGGCCGTAGCGGGTGCCGCTGCGCCTGAGCTCCTTGGCGACGGTCGTCACCATGCGCGCGCCGGTGGCGCCGAGCGGGTGGCCGATGGCGATCGAGCCGCCGTTCACGTTGACGCGGTCCTCGGGGATGCCGAGCTCCTTGAGCGACGGGAGCACCTGGGCCGCGAACGCCTCGTTGAACTCGACGCGATCGATCTTGTCCGCCGTGATGCCGGCGTGCCGGAGCGCCTTGTTCGTCGAAGGAATGGGACCGAGTCCCATGAGCTGCGGCTTCACGCCGCCGACGCCGATGCCCGCGATCCGCGCAAGCGGCTCGAGACCGAGCTCGAGCGCCTTCTCTTCGCTCATCAACAGGGCCGCGGAGACTCCGTCGTTCGTCGGGCAGGAGTTGCCGGCCGTGATGATCAGCTCCTTCTCGCCGAAGCTCAGCAGGCCCTTGATCGGGTTCAGCCCGGCGAGCTTCTCCGGCGTCGTGCCGGGGCGGATGCACTCGTCGCGGTCGAACGTGATCGTGGCGCCGGTCTCGTCCTCGACCCACTTGCCCTCGTCGTCGAAGACGGGCGTCTCGACCTCGAGCGCGATCACCTCGTCGGCGTAGATGCCCTTCTCATAGGCCTCGTGCGTCTTGACGTGGCTCTTCGCCGCGTAGGCGTCGAGCGCCTCGCGCGTCAGCTGGTACACCTCGGCTGCGTTCTGCGCCGTCTGCACCATGCTCTGGAGCGGGGGAGAGTTGAGGATGTAGTCTGGGAACGGCACCGAGAAGTCGTCGGTGTGGTCCACCGCCAGGCTCGACTGCGCCTCGTTCATCTTGAACAGGTCGGGGTTCATCTTGGTGATGCGCGTCTGCGTGCCGCGCGGTCCGCCGCCGAGCCCGCGGCCCATGCGCTCGATGCCCATGGCGATTCCGCAGTCGGTCGCACCGACCATGATCGACGTGGCGACGCGGTGGAGCGTCTCCATGCTCGAGCCGCACTGGCGGTTCGAGTTGAACGTGCAGACCTCCATCGGCAGGCCGGCCAGGCGCGGCACGGCGCCGAGCAGCATGAACTCACCGGAGCCTCCCACGTTGCCGAGCCCGAGGTCCTCGATGTCGCTGTCCTTGACCTTGGGATTGCGCTCGAGCAGGGCGCGGAGGATCTTCGCGCCGACGATGTCGAGCCGCGTGGCGACGAGCTTGCCGCGGCCGCCTCGGCCGAACGGGGAACGGACTCCGTCTACGAGGACGGCGTTGCGAAGCTGCATGGGGTACTCCCTTCTGAGTCGGCCTTCGAATCGGCCTTCGGGTTCCGACGGCAGGCCGGTCGAAACGGGCCGTGGGGGCATCTGACTCCATCGCACGGCGGGCTGTCAAGGTTGGCGCCCGCCTGGCGCGCACCTGCCGGGAGGGGAGCGGCGTTCTCAGCGCGTCCGGTAGCGCAGCGCGCCTTCGTCGTCCCGCCAGCATTCGGCCTCGCCCGCGATCCGCAGGTGCTCCAGGTGCGCGTAGGTCTCGCTCTCGGCCATCGACCCCCAGCTTCGCGGCTTGAACAGGCGCTTCGAGTAGTCCTCAACCGTGCCCCCGCCGATCTCGGCCGAGATGTTGCGCAGCATCTGGAGCCGCTCCTCGTGGTGACGCTTGATCGCGTCGGTCCGCTTGCGGAGTTCCTCGAAGGGATGCCCGTGGGCCGGCAGCACGTTGCCCACGCCGGAGATCTCGCCGACGCGGTCGAGCGCGTAGAAGAACGACTGCAGCGGGTCTGCGCCCGAAGTCATGCCGGAGATGTGCGGCGTGATCGTGGGCAGGACGTGGTCGCCGGACAGGAACACGCCGGTCTCGGGATCGTGCAGGCAGAAGTGGTCGAGCGTGTGGCCGGGCGTGTGGTGCACGAACCACTCCCGGCCCGCCAGGTGCAGCACGTTGCCGTGCTCGACCGGGTCGGTGATCTCCGGCATGAAGCTCTCGCGCCGTGTCACGTTCGACATCCACCGGCGCCAGCGATACTTGAGCGGAGGGCGCGGCGGCTTGCCGCCCCAGGGAGACGGCCCGTCCCAGCGCGACACCGCGCGCTTCCGGCTCTCGGCCTTTCGCACTTTTGCCTGCTTCTCCTCGGCGTCCGGATCGCGCTCGCGTTCCGCGGCGTCGCGGGACTCGCGCTGCGCCTCCATGTCTTCCGTCGAGACCTCGTGGCCGTGCGAGTGTCCCCAGTCCTCGGCGAAGTGGCAGTGCGCGATGATCTTCGCGCCGGACTCGCGCTGGAACCGGTTGGCACAGCCGAAGTGGTCCGGGTGCGAGTGGGTGATCACCACGGTGTGTACGTGCCGCGGCTCCAGGTCGAGCTGCTTCAGGCGGTCCTGGAGCGCGCGCCAGGTCGCGTTGCCGGGGAGCCCCGGATCGACGATCGCCACGCCCTCGTCGTCGAGGAGCGCATAGCAGTTCACGTGGCCGAGGCCCGGCATGCGGATCGGCAGCTCGAGCCGCGCGATGCCCGGCGCGACCTCGGTGACCTCGCGCCGCGCGTCCTGCTGTTCCTGCTTCATCGACATGCGTCCTCTTCAGGTCCGTTGCGCGGTCCGGCCGCGATCGCCGCCTGCTCCGCCCCCGATCGGCGGGAGGAAGTGCACCTCACCGTCGGGCGGAACGGCTTCGAGCATGGCGTCCGGGATGATCTCGCCGTCGATCGCGACGGCCATGCCCGAGCCGATCACCTGGCCGATGCCGGGGAAGCGCGTGTCGAGCGCGGCGATCAGGCCGCGCACGTCGGTCGCGTCCACGTTCACGCGCTCGACTCCGCCCGTATACCGCTGCAGCCCGCTGCTGAAGACGACCGTCGCCAACCGGTCTCCGTCACCGCGCGTCCAGCCGCGCTAGAACGGTGGGCGGCGACATGGGCAGGTCCCCGAAGCGCACGCCGGTGGCGTCCCGCACCGCGTTGGCGACGGCGGCCAGCGGCGGGATGATCGGCGTCTCGCCGACGCCGCGCACGCCGTACGGGTGCGTCGGGTTCGGCACCTCGACGATGACCGTGTCGATCATCGGCAGGTCCGAGGCGACCGGCATCCGGTAGTCGAGGAATCCGGGGTTCTGCAGCACGCCCTTCTCGTCGTACACGTACTCCTCGTTGAGCGCCCAGCCGATCCCCTGCGCCGCGCCGCCCTGGTACTGGCCCTCGACGTAGCCGGGGTGCACGGCCTTGCCCGCGTCCTGGATCGCCGTGTAGCGCACGACCTGCACCACTCCGGTCTCCGGATCGACCTCGACGTCGCAGATGTGCGTGGCGAAGCTCGGCCCGGCGCCGCGCGCCGTCAGCGACGTGCTTGCGCTGATCGGTCCGCCCGTCCGCGCCGCGCGTCGCGCCAGCGTCCCGATGGACAGCGGCTCGAGCTCGCCCTCGTCCGCGCCGTTGATCGGCAGCGCCTGCCCATCGTTCCACTCGACCTGCTCGAGCTCGACGCCCCAGATCGAGGCGGCGCGCTCGCGGAGCTGCCGGACCACGTCTCGGGCGGACTCGATCACCGCCATGCCGGTCGCGAAGGTCACGCGGCTTCCGCCGGTGGCGTCGTTGTAGCCGATGGTCTCGGTGTCGGCGACGACGGGCCTGACCTTCTGCACGTCGATGCCGAGCTCCTCGGCGGCCATCAGCGCCAGCGAGGTGCGCGACCCGCCGATGTCGGGGCAGCCCGAGACGACCGTCGCCGTGCCGTCCTCGTTCAGGCTGACCGACGCGGACGACTGCATTCCGGCGTTGAACCAGAAGCCGGTCGCGATGCCCCGGCCCTGGTTCGGGCCGAGCTTCGCCTTCAGGTGCGGGTGCTCGCGAGCGGCCTGCAGCGTCTCGACCATGCCGATGGCGCGGAACTTCGGTCCGTAGATCGCCTGGGACCCCTCCTTGACCGCGTTCACCAGCCGCAGCTCCACGGGGTCCATGCCGAGCTTGCGCGCCAGTTCGTCGAGCGCGCTCTCCGCGGCGAAAGCGGCGGGCGGCGCGCCCGGGGCGCGGTAGGCGTTGACCTTGGGCTTGTTGACCACCACGTCGTAGCCCTCGATCTTGACGTTCTCCACCGCGTACGGAGCGAACATGCACATGGCACCCGCTACGACGGGCGAGCCCTTGAACGCTCCGGCCTCGTACGCGAGCCAGGCCTCGGCCGCGGTCAGGCGGCCGTCGGCCTTGGCGCCGAGCTTGACGCGAATGCGCGTGCCCGAAGCCGGTCCGCTGCCGCGGAAGACTTCCTGCCGGCTCATCACGATCTTGACGGGACGGCCGGCCTTGCGCGACAGAAGAACCGCCAGCGGCTCCACGTAGACCGTCGTCTTGCCGCCGAAGCCGCCGCCGATCTCGCTCGGGATCACCTTGATCTTCGACACGTCGAGCCCGAGCAGCTTCGCGCACATGGCGCGCACCGTGAACGGTCCCTGGGTGCAGCACCAGACGACGGACTGGTCGTCTTCGCCCGACCGTGCCACGACCGCGTGCGGCTCGATGTAGCCCTGGTGCACCATTTGCGTGGTGAACTCGTGCTCGACGATCTCGTCGGCCTCGGCGAAGCCCGCCGCCAGGTCTCCTCGTCCGATCTCGATGCGCTGCGCCACGTTCGTCGGCTCGTCGGGGACCGGGTCCAGGCCGGCCGTGCGCAGGTGGTCGTGCAGGATGGGAGCGCCCGGCGCCATGGCCTCGTCGACGGTGAGCACGTGTGGAAGCACCTCGTACTCGACGACGATGCGCGACAGCGCCTCTTCGGCGATCTCCGACGTCGTCGCCGCGACCGCCGCCACGGGATGTCCGTCGTAGAGCGCCTTCTCGCGCGCCATCACGTTGCGCGACACCTCGGCGTAGTCGACCTGCCCCTCGCCGGCGGTGCCCATCTCGGACGCGATGTCGGGCATGTCGGCGCCGGTGATCGCCACCTTGACGCCCTCGAGCGCCAGTGCGGGCGCGACGTCGATCGAGACGATGCGCGCGTGCGCGTGCGGGCTTCGCAGCACCTTGCCGTGGAGCATGCCGGGCAGCGAGAAGTCCGCGCCGAAGTTCGCGCGGCCGGTCACCTTGTCGACGCCGTCGTGCCGGATCGGACGCGTGCCGACCCAGCGGTACTTGCGCTCGTCGCTCATCGAGTATCTCCCCGGAGCTCGGCGGCGGCGTCGAGCACCGCGCGGATGATCTTGTCGTAGCCGGTGCAGCGGCAGAGGTTCCCGGCCAGCGCGTAGCGCACCTGCTTCTCGCTCGGGTCCGGCTCGCGGTCGAGCAGCGCCTTGGCTGCCACCAGGAAGCCGGGCGTGCACACGCCGCACTGCAGCGCCGCGTGCTCCAGGAACTTCTGCTGCAGCGGGTGGAGCGTCTCGCCCTGCGCCATCCCCTCGATGGTGCCGACGTCGTGTCCCTCGGTCTCGGCGGCCAGCACCAGGCACGAGCACACGAGCAGGCCGTCGAGCGTGACCGAGCAGGCGCCGCAGTCGCCCGTCGTGCAGCCTTCCTTGGTCCCCGTCAGTTGTAGTTCGTCGCGCAGCGCGTCGAGCAGCGTCTGGCGCGGGTCGCAGAGGAACTCCGTCGCCTCGCCGTTGATCCGGGTGCGAACGTGGATGCGGCCCATCAGTTCCTCCCCGCGGCGCGCTCGGCGGCCTTGGCCGCGGCGCGGCGCGTCAGCACGGCGGCCACCTTGCGCCGGTACTCCACCGTGCCCCGCATGTCGTTGATCGGGTTGCAGGCGGCCGTGGCGGCCTGCCCTGCGCGGCCGAGCGCCGCGTCGTCGAGCGTGCTGCCGATCAGCGCGGCCGCGGCCTCGGGCACCTCGATCGCGGTCGGCGCCACCGCACCCAGCACGACGCGTGCGGCCGTGCAGGTCCCGCCCGCGTCGAGCGTCACGCTGACCGCCGACCCGACCACCGCGATGTCCATCTCGGTGCGCGGGATCAGCCGCAGGTAGGCGTCGGCGGAGCGCGGGGCCGGAAGCGGCACGTGCAGCGAAACCAGGAACTCGCCCCGGCCGAGCACCGTCGATCCCGGCCCGGTCACGAACTCCGCGACCGGGACGCGCCGCGTACCTTCCGGTCCGGCGATCTCGGCCTGCGCTCCGAGCACGATCAGCGCGGGGACCGTATCTGCCGCGGGCGAGGCGTTGCACAGGTTGCCGCCCAGCGACGCGCGGCCCTGGATCTGGTCCGAGCCGATCAGCGCGGCGGCTTCGGCGAGGCCCGGGAAGTTCTTCTCCAGGTCCGGAGCGCGGCGCAGGGTCATCGTCTCGAGCGACGCGCCGATCACCAGCGCGCCGTCCCGGACGGCGACGCCGCGCGTCTCCGGGATCCGCTTCACGTCGACGATCAGCGCCGGGTCGATCCGCCCGATCCGCATCTGGACCAGCAGGTCGGTGCCGCCGGCCAGGACGCGCGCGCTGCCCGGAGGGGCGTCCGACAACAACCGGACCGCCTCCGCGACGGTCGCGGGCGATTCGTAGTGCATCGATTCCATCGGGGGTTCCTCAGTAGACGGGGGCCGGCCCTGCGGCCTGGGGCCGCTGGCGCCGACAAGAGTCCCATCCTACAGGGATTCGGGCCCGCGGGGGTCGGCCGCGCCCGCAGGCCCCGCGCCCGGTTCACCCGCTCCTCGCCGGGCTTGCGGCCGCGCCTGCACCTGGCGGAACCCCGGCCGGCGGGAGTCCCGCGCTAAAGCGCATCCGGGACCCGACCGATCTGCGAATCGACGACCGGGGTGCCCGGGCGGCGGGGAGGAAGCAGGATGCGCGACGGGTGCACGCGGCAGGTGGAGAGCAGCGGGAGCGGGACCGGCGCCGAGGAGTTCTTCGGGCGCTTCCGGGCGGCGATCGTGATCCTGTCCGGCGGAGCTTCGGGCAGCGAGTACGGGCTGGACCAGAGCCGCGTCTCGATGGGACGCGGTCCCGGCGTCGACCTGGCCTTCGACGACTCCGCCATGTCGCGCGAGCACGCGGTGGTGGAGTTCTACGGCGAGGGCTTCCGCATCCGTGACCTGGGGAGCACCAACGGCGTCACCGTCAACGGAAGCTCCGTGCAGGTCTGCAAGCTGAAGCACGGCGACCGCTTCGACCTGGGCGAGCATCGCTTCCAGTACGTGATCGAGGAGCGCGAGCACGCCGGCCGGGAGTACGCGGTCCCCGAGGGCTAGGCGGTCGATGGCCGCCAAGAAGGGCACCACGATCGGCGGCTTCGTCGTCGAGGAAGAGATCGGCGGCGGCGGCATGGGCGTCGTGCTGCTCGGTCGCCAGGAGAACCTGAACCGCCCCGCCGTCCTGAAGAAGCTCCGCCGGGACCTGGCGTCGAGCGACGAGTACGTCGAGCGGTTCCGGCGCGAGGCGCGCGCCGCGGGCGCCGTGCACCACCAGAACGTGGTGGCGGTCTTCGACTGCTTCGACTGGCGCAGCGAGCACTACATCGCACAGGAGTGGGTGGACGGCGTGGACCTGGGCTGCGCGATCGAGAAGCTGAGGCGCATCCCCGCGCGCATGGCGACGATCATCGCGGTCGAGATCGCTCGCGGCCTCGAGGCGATCCACGCGCTGGGCACCGTGCACCGCGACCTGAAGCCCGCGAACATCCTGCTCGGACGCGCCGGCGAGGTGAAGATCGCCGACTTCGGCATCGCGCTGGAAGCCTCGGAGGTGGGCCTCACCCGGCCCGGCATGATGATCGGATCGCCGGCCTACATGCCGCCCGAGCAGATGCTGGGCGAGCGCGTGGACTTCCGCGGCGACGTCTTCTCGCTCGGCGTCGTGCTGTACGAGAGCCTCACCGGCATGCCTCCCTATCCCGAGACGCGAGAGGCGGAGGCGCAGGAAGGGGGGGAGCGGTCGCAGACACCGTCGATGCTCTCGCGCATGCAGCGCGAGCGCTACCAGAAGCCCCGGCGTGCCGCGCGCGAGACGCCGCGCGGACTGGCGCGCATCGTGCGGCGCTGCCTGCGCGCGCTGCCCAAGCAGCGCTTTGCCAGCACGGCCCAGCTTCGGCGCGCGCTCGAGCACCAGTTGGGCCGCATCTCTCCTCAGGACGCGCGCGACGAGCTGGCAGCCTGGCTCTGGGAACGAGGAGTCTTCGAGCTCCGCGACGGCGAGACCGTGGCCGCGCCTGCGGCCTCTGCGGCCCCGCGCCGCGGCCGCATGCGCTGGGCGGTGGCGGCTGTCGCGGCGCTGGTCTTCGCGGGCTCGGTACAGCTGGTCCAGGTCGGCCCCCAGCGCATGCTCGACGGCGTGAAGAGCCTGCTGTCGCGAACCGACGGCACCGGCATCCGGCTCGAGTTGCCGAGCGCGGCGGACGTGCGCATCGACTTCGGCCCCGCTGTCCACGCGGAGCCCGGCACCATGATTCCGCTCACGCCGGGTGCCCACACGATCGTCGTCGAGCACCCGCTCCACGGCACCGTCGAGCAGGACGTGGACCTGGAGCGCGGCGAGGCCCGTACCGTCACGCCCGACTTCAAGCGTCCCCGCTAGCTGCTAGCCTCCCGTCGTCTACAGGAGGATCAGCAATGAGCGGGATTCGCTTGACCCGTCTCGTGCCGGCCGGCGGCTGAGCGCGCAAGCTGGGTGCTGAGGACCTGGTCCAGGTCCTGGAGAAGGTCACCCCCTTCGAGCATCCGTGGGTCGACGCCGCGACGGCGCCCATGGATGACGCCGCACTCTTGCGCCCGGAATCCGGCCCGGGGCTCGTGCTGACCGTCGACTTCATCACGCCGATCGTCGACGACGCCTATGCCTACGGGGCGATCGCCGCCGCCAACTCGCTCTCGGACGTCTACGCGATGGGCGGTGAGCCCCAGGTCGCCCTGGCGGTGTGCGGCTTTCCCGAGGGCGAGGTCCCCCTCGACGTGCTCGAGAGCATCTTTCGCGGGGGCCGCGACAAGGCGGCCGAGGCCGGCTGCGCCATCGTGGGCGGCCACACGGTGATCGATCCCGAGATGAAGTACGGCCTCTGCGTCGTCGGCAGCGTGGACGCGGACCGCGCGCTCGCGCAGACGCGGGCGCGCGAGGGTGATCGCCTGGTCCTGACCAAGCCGCTCGGCTTCGGCGTGGCCGCACAGGCGATCAAGAACGACCGGCTCGACGACGCGGACATCGCGCGAGTCGTCGAAATCATGAGCGCGCTCAACCGCGGCGCGAAAGACGCCGCCCTTTCGGCCGGCGCGCACGCCGCGACCGACGTGACCGGCTTCGGTCTGCTCGGCCACCTCTACAACCTGGCGAGCGGTGCGGGCCTGGCGGCGCGCATCTACGCGGACCGCGTTCCCGTGCTGGACTTCGTGCGTCCGCTGGTGCGCGAAGGCGTCGTCCCGGGCGGCACCCGCCGCAACCTCGACTACGTGGCCGGGCACGTGCGCTGGGCCGACGCGCTCGAAGAGATCGACCGGCTGGTGCTCTGCGACGCGCAGACCTCCGGCGGGCTGCTGATCGCCGTGCCGCCCGAGGGCGAGGCCGCGCTCGTCGCCGCGCTCGAGAAGGGCGGTGCGCACGCCGCCGCCAGCGTCGGGGAGCTTCGCGCCGGGGACCCCGGCCGCATCGAGGTGGTCTAGCGGTGGACCTGCCGCAGCCGCCGAGCGATGCGGACCTGGCGCGCCTGCGGGCGCACCCGGACACGGCCGGCTTCATCCGCGCCTGACGTCGCGCCCGTCACCGTGCGTCGCGTCTGTCACCGCCCGTCGCACGCTGGTCACACGGCGCTGAAGTTCGCGGCCGGAGTTGCCGATGAGCTTCCGCATGCTGAGGCATCTCTTCATGGGAGCCGCCTCCTTCCTGGCGGTCGCGTTCATCTCGGTCCCGTACTGGATCGCGGTCCAGCGCCGAGACCTTCCCGACCCGGGCGACGCCGACCTGCAGGTGGTGCGCTCGTCGGTGTCGCCGGATTCGAACGGGTTCACCTGGTTCAGCCGGGCTTCCGAAGCCGTGGTCTGGGACCCGGTGGCGGACGACGCGCTCTGTTCCGAGGAGTGGTGCCCGGACGCGACGCCGGGCTGGGTCGCGGACAGGGTCGCCGCCAACGCCGCGGCGTTCGAGGACATCGAGCGGGGCCTGCGGGCGCCCGTCTTCCAGTTCCCGTCACTCGCGCCGGGAGACCGCTCCGGCGTCGACGGAGCGGACGAGTGGAGCCAGCGCGTCTCCGGCATGTACCTCTCCCTGCAACGCCTGGCCCGGCTGTCGGGCACGGCGGCACGCCTCGACGCCAGGGCGGGGCGCAGGGACCGCGCGATCGAGCGCGCCCTGCTCGGCATGAGGATGGGGCGGGCGCTCTCGAGAGCCGAGGGTGTCGACCTGATAGCCGCCATGTTCGCGGCCGGCCTGCAACGGATCTCGGCGGGCTCGATCGAGGCGGTGGCCCGGGCCGCGCCGCTCGACGCCGCGGCGTCTGTCGCGTGGATCGACCGGATCGAGACGCAGCGCTGGACGTCCGACGACTGGCGCCGGGTCTGGGCGGCGGAGTACCAGTTCTTGAAGCGGGCGCTCGAGGGAGTCGAGACCGACGACGCGGGCGCGGCGTTCGCCGTCGGCGAGCGCGGCGCCTGGGCCGGCCTGCTGCTGGGCTGGATGCCGCGCGACTACCTGTGGCAGCCGAACCGCACGATGGCGCTCGCCGCGCGCAAGTACCGCGAGCGCCAGCGCCTGTCGGCGCTCGACTGCCGATCGGCGGACGTGCTGCGGCGCCAGACCGAGGTGCCCTTCGACCGGGCCGGCGTGCTCGCGTCGCCGAACCCGGTCGGCAACATCCTGATGGAGATCGCGCAGCCGAACTTCGATCGCTTCGACCTGCGCCGTTGTGGGGTCGAGGCGCGTCTCTCGCTGGTGCAGGTCCTGATCGCCACCAAGGCGTTTCACGACACGCACGGCGGGCTTCCCGAATCGCTCGACGCCCTGGTGCCCGAGTTCATGACGCGGGTTCCGCAGGACGCGCTGGACGGCGAGCCGATCCGCTACTCGCGCGAAGCCGCTCGCACCTGGTCCACGGGCGAGGACTTCGTCGAGGCTTCCGCGCACGCGGCGGCGGACCCGCGCAACCCGGCCGAGCCCGCGCTCTCGCTGGCCTTCTAGGGCGGGAGCCCCGGATCGGGTAGTCTCCCGGTCGTGGACGACTCCCTCCCCCTGGTCGATACGCTCGTCCGGCCTCTCCGCGACCTGCGCATCTCGGTCACCGACCGGTGCAACTTCCGCTGCACGTACTGCATGCCCGCCGAGATCTTCGGCGATCGCTACCAGTTCCTGCCGCGCGCGCAGATCCTGAGCTTCGAAGAGGTCGAGCGGGTGGCGCGCGCCGCGGTCGCGCTCGGCGCCACGAAGCTTCGCATCACCGGCGGCGAGCCGCTGCTCCGGGCCGACCTGCCGCTCCTGGTCGGCAAGCTCGCGGCGATCGGCGGCGTGGACGACCTGGCGCTGACGACCAACGCCTACCTGCTGCCGCGCCACGCCCAGGCCCTGCGCGACGCGGGTCTCCACCGCCTGACCATCAGCCTCGACAGCCTCGACCCGGCGGTCTTCCGCGCGATGAATGGCGTCGGGCTCACGATCGAGAGCGTCCTCCAAGGCGTGGAAGCCGCGGAGAAGGCGGGCTTCAATTCCCTCAAGTTCAACTGCGTGGTGCAGCGCGGCGTCAACGAGCACACGCTCGCCGACCTGGCGCGGCACTTCCGCGGCACCGGCCACGTCGTGCGCTTCATCGAGTTCATGGACGTCGGCACGCTGAACGGCTGGGACCTGGCGCAGGTGGTGCCCGCGGCCGAGATCCTGGAGCGCATCGGCAGCGAGCTTCCGCTGGAGCCCGTCGACCCGAACTACACGGGCGAGGTCGCCCGCCGCTACCGCTACACAGACGGCAGCGGCGAGGTCGGCATCATCGCGTCGGTCACGCAGCCCTTCTGCGGCGACTGCACCCGCGCGCGTCTATCGGCCGAAGGCGAGCTCGTGACCTGCCTGTTCGCGTCGGGCGGCCGCGACCTGAAGACGCCGCTGCGCGCGGGGCTGTCGGACGCGGAGCTGCGCGACCTGATCCGCGGCGTCTGGCACGAGCGCACCGACCGCTACTCCGAGCTGCGCACCTCCGAGACCGCCGCACGAGACCCGCGCGACCGCATCGAGATGTACCGGATAGGCGGGTAGGCTGTATAAGTGGCTGTTTTTGTTACAAATGCTCCGATTTCCTCGACACCCGCAAACATCGGGGGGGGTGCGGAGCGATCTAGACACCGGCTATTTCAAACTGGAACTTGCAGTCACGTCCCGATTCTTCCTGCGATCACAGGCTGATCTGACAGGCTGCTAGAGTCCGGGCCCGCGACGCACTGACTGCCTACGGTCCGGCCCCCCCCCG
>JAFDDB010000093.1 GCA_019311115.1 Deltaproteobacteria bacterium | reverse complement strand
CGGACGGGCCGACCCGGTGCAGCTCGAGATCTTCAACAACCTCTTCATGTCGGTCGCCGAGCAGATGGGAACCGTGCTCCGGCGCACGGCGCTCTCGACGAACATCCGCGAGCGCCTCGACTTCTCCTGCGCGCTCTTCGACCCCGGGGGTGGGCTGGTCGCCAACGCGCCGCACATCCCGGTGCACCTGGGCGCCATGGGCGAGACCGTCCGGGCCGTGATCGCCGAGCACCGGGAGCCCGCGCCCGGAGACGTCTTCGCGTCGAACGACCCCGCCGCCGGCGGCTCGCACTTGCCCGACATCACGGTCGTCACGCCGGTGCACGATTCCGCCGGGGCGCTCCGCTTCTTCACCGCGAGCCGCGGCCACCACTCCGACGTGGGCGGCGTGACGCCGGGCTCCATGCCGCCGTTCTCGCGTTCGCTCGACGAGGAGGGCGTGTGCCTGCGGGCGCTGTGCATCGTGCGTTCGGGCCGGCTCGACGAGGCCGGCATCCTGCGAGCGCTCGCCAGCGGGCCGTACCCGGCGCGCGCTCCCCGCGACAACCTGGCGGACCTAGAGGCGCAGATCGCCGCCAACCGGAAGGGCGAGGAACTGATCGGCGAGATGGTCGCGCACTACGGCCTCGAGACGGTGCTGGCGTACATGCAGCACGTGCAGGACAACGCCGCGGCCAAGGTGGCGGACGAGATTGCCAGGCTGCCGGATGGCGAGCACCGCTTCGAGGACGCGATGGACGACGGCACGGCGATCCGCGTCTGCATCCGGGTCTCGGGCTCGTCCATGCGCGTGGACTTCTCCGGGACGGGCCCCGAGCAGGACGGCAACCTGAACGCCCCGCGAGCCGTCACCCTGGCGGCCGTCATCTACGTGCTGCGCGCGCTGGTCGGCGAGCCGATTCCCTTGAACGCCGGGTGCCTGCGCCCCGTCGACGTTCACATTCCCGAAGGCTGCCTGCTCTCGCCCTCGCCGGGTCGGGCCGTGGCGGGCGGCAATGTCGAGACGTCGCAGCGCGTGGTCGACGTGCTGCTGGGCGCGCTCGGACGGCTGGCCGGATCGCAGGGAACCATGAACAACCTGACCTTCGGCGACGAGGGCTTCGGCTACTATGAGACCATCGGAGGCGGCGCCGGCGCGGGGCCGGACTTCGACGGAGCGTCGGGCGTACACACGCACATGACGAATACCCGCATCACCGATCCCGAAGTGCTCGAGGCGCGGTTCCCTGTGCGCCTGCTCGAGTTCTCGCTGCGCGCAGGGTCCGGCGGCGCAGGACGCCAGCGGGGTGGCGACGGCTTGGTGCGCGAGATCGAGTTCCTCTCGCCGATGAAGGTGTCGCTGCTCAGCGAGCGGCGCGAGCGCGCGCCCCATGGGCTGGCGGGCGGCTCCGCGGGTCTGCGCGGCCGGAACCTCCTGGACGGCGAGGACCTGGGCGGCAAGGCGAGCTTCGACGTCCGGCCCGGCGCCAGGCTGCGCATCGAGACGCCGGGTGGCGGGGGCTTCGGAGGAACGTCGTGAGCGCGCGGCGCGGCTTCATCCTGCAGCCGACCTACGAGCTTCGGCGCGGCCGGCCGGTGGTTCAGCTCTTTGGGCGGCTCGAAGAAGGCGACCCGTTCCTGGTCGAGGACGATCGCTTCCGACCCTACTTCCACGCCGCGCCGCGGGCCGAGGAGCGGCTGCGAGACTCGTCCGATGCGCGCGTCTCGCGGTCGGCGGCACGCGACTTTGCCGGCCGGCCCGTAGTGCGCGTCGAGGTCGAGGTGCCCGGCCGCGTGCCCGAGCTTCGCGACAAGCTCCGCGCCGAGGGCATCGAGGTCTTCGAGGCCGACGTGCGCTTCGCCTACCTGTACCTGATCGACCGCGGAGTGCGGGCTTCGATCGAGATCGAGGGCGAGTCCGCCAGGCTCGACAACGGCCTGCTGCACTTCGTCAACCCTGAGCTGCGGCCGTCGGACTTCCATCCGTCGCTGCGCGTGCTGGCGCTCGACATCGAGACGTCTCCCGACACGCGGCGCGTCTACTCGGTGTCGCTCTACGGCAGCGGGGCCGACGAGGTGCACGTGGTCGCCGAGGGCGTGGTCGAGGGCGCGCGGCACCACGCCAGCGAGGCCCTGCTCCTCTGGACCCTGCAGGAGCGGATCCGCACGCTCGACCCCGACGTGCTCACCGGCTGGAACGTGGTGGACTTCGACCTGCGCGTGCTGGCGGCCCGCGCCCAGGAGCTGGGCGTGCAGTTCCGGCTCGGGCGGTCGGACCGCCCGCTGCG
Source organism: Deltaproteobacteria bacterium (assembly GCA_019311115.1). Classification (GTDB taxonomy): domain Bacteria; phylum Myxococcota_A; class UBA9160; order SZUA-336; family SZUA-336; genus JAFDDB01. The sequence continues at coordinate 12,098 of JAFDDB010000093.1, read as the reverse complement.
CTTCCAGAACGACCCCGGCTTCACGCGCCAGTCGCGCGTCGAGGTCGCGGGCCGCCAGGTGCTCGACGGCATCGCGCTGGTCCGCGACGCGTCCATCAAGCTGGACGACTACCGGCTCGAGACTGCGGCGCAGCACCTGTTGGGGCGGGGCAAGCTCATCGACGAGGACGCGCCCGACCCGGTCGCCGAGATCGACCGCATGTACCGCGAGGACCCGGCCGCGCTCGCCGCCTACAACCGCGAGGACTCGAAGCTCGTCATCGACATCCTCGAACGCGAGTCGCTGGTCGAGCTGGCGGTCGAGCGGAGCCTGCTGACCGGCATGCAGCTCGACCGGGTCGGTGCGAGCATCGCGTCGTTCGACCTGGTCTACCTGCCCGAGCTTCGGCGGCGAGGACGCGTCGCGCCGTCGGTGGACAGCGAGCGGAAGAGCGCCCGTCTGCGCGGCGGGGCGGTGCTGGACTCGCATCCGGGCTTCTTCCGCAACGTCGGCGTGTTCGACTTCAAGAGCCTGTACCCGAGCCTGATGCGCACCTTCAACCTGGACCCGCTCGCCTGCGCCGACGGCAGCCACGAGGAGGACGCTCTCGTCGCCCCGAACGGCGCGCGTTTCTCGCGCCGCGAAGCCATCCTGCCGGGAGTTCTGGAGTCGTTCGGGCGGCAGCGCGACGCCGCCAAGCGGCGCGGCGACAAGCACGCAGACTTCGCCATCAAGATCCTGATGAACTCCTTCTACGGCGTACTCGGCGCGGGCTCGTGCCGCTTCTTCAACCCCGACGTGGCCAACGCGATCACCGGCTTCGGACAGCAGATCCTGGCCTGGACGCAGGAGGCGTTCGAGAAGGAGGGCGTGCAGGTCCTGTACGGCGACACGGACTCGGTCTTCGTCGCCGTCGATCCGGAGGGCGACCTGGCGTCCGCGCGCGCTCGCGCCGACGCGCTTCTCCAGACGGTACAGCGGCGCGTGTCGGAGCGCGTGTCGGTCGAGTACGCAGTGGAGCCGCGGCTCGAGCTGGAGCTCGAGCGGATCTACGAGCGCCTCTTCCAGCCGACCGTGCGCGGCGGTACGCAGGGCAGCAAGAAGCGCTACGCCGGGCTCGTAGACGGCAAGGTCCGCGTCGTGGGTCTCGAGGCCGTGCGCCGGGACTGGCCACAGGTCGCGCGGCGCCTGCAGCTGGGAATGCTCGAGCACGTCTTCCACGACCGGGATCCCGTCCCGTTCCTGCGCGAGGTCGTAGCGGGCGTGCGCGATGGCAGCCTCGACCGCGAGTTGGTCATCCGCAAGGGGCTACGCAAGGGCTCGGTGGACAAGTACACCAGTCGCGTGCCGCCGCACGTCGAGGCGGCTCGCCGCTCGGGCGATCCGAACCTGCGCGTGGTGCGCTACGTGGTCACGCGCGGCGGCCCCGAGCCGGTCGTGCCCGGGCGTCCCTTTCCGCGAGATCCGGACACGGGGCACTACCTGGAGAAGGTGCTGCGTCCGGTAGCGGTGGCGATCCTGGAGCCGCTCGGCACGAGCTGGGAAGAAGCGCTCGACCTGCCGCGCCAGCTCAGTCTGCTGTGAAGACCCGCGAGTCGATCACGGAGACGCCGTCCTGCGTCTTGACCTTGGTCGTCACGCTGTGGCGTCCGGAGCCGAGCGTGGCCTGCAGCGTTCCGTCGCCGGCGCCGGCCCACCAGGCGTAGATCGCCTTCTGCCCGTCGATCCCGATCCATCCCTCGCGCAGGCCTTCGATCGCCGACGCGTGGGCCCGCACCTGGCTGCGACCCATCCACTCGTCGCGTTCCAGGATCAGCCCCGGCGGGGTCACCGTGACGCGGTCTTCGGGAATGGGGATCTCGATCACGCGCTCGACGCCCGCACCGATCAGCAGCACGGCAAAGTACTTGGCGTCTCCGGTGACCGGGAGCTCGGCCGTCTCCTCTCCGCCGGGAGCGATGTCGTCGTACGAACGCGCCACACCGCCGGCCGACATGCGCACCGCGCCGACGCTGCAGCAGCCTCGATTCGAGATCGTCACCTCGATCGTCTCTTCGCCCGAGCGCACGGCCTGGATCTCGATCTGCGGCGCGTGGTTCTCGATCGCGACCAGGATGGACTCGGACTGCACCGCCTGCACTCCGCTCGCCACCCGCACGGTCAGGCCGAGCTCCGAGACCGACAGGCCGTCGCCCGGCTCCAAGGTGACGTGTCCCTCGACGCGGCCGCGGGCGGGAATGGTGCCGAGCTGGATGGGGCGGTTCCACAGGTAGTCGACCGGGCCGTCGAGCGACGCCCACGCGTCGGGAATCGCGAAGTCGTTGGGGTTGATCACGCGTAGCCTCACCGGAGTGGACTTGCCGCCGATCAGCGTCGTGGGCTCGAGCTCGATCGTCAGGGGAACCGGCAGGCCGTCTTCGGGCAGGTCGAGCGGCGCGCCGGACCACTCGATGCCGAGCTCCGCCAGGCTCTCCTCGATCGTGGCCGCGCTGCGGCCGCGCGCCTCCACCAATGCGTCGGGGGCATCCTCGACCAGCAGGAGCTTCGCCAACTCCACCGGGAAACGATCGTCCTCGCCCGCCTTGCGCACGTAGGGCAGGGCGCCGTCCGGAACCCGCGCCAGCCCGTTCAGCCGCTTCGACGAGACCGGCGACAGGGCGATGTCGGGCTCGATCCCCTTCTTGTGGATCTGCCGGTCGCCCGAGAGCAGGTACTCGCCGACCGTCAGCTTGAGCAGGTTGTTGCGCGGGAGCGGCAGCACGCGCTGGATCACGCCCTTGCCGAAGGTCGTCTGGCCGACCAACGTCACGTCTTCGAGCGGGGCGATCGCGCCGGACACGATCTCGGCAGCGGACGCGGTCGAGCCGTCGACGAGCACCACGACGGGCACGTCCACCATCACCGACGGCGACGCGACGGCGCGCGTCTTGGCGTCGGACAGGTCGCCCCCGGCCCGGTCGACCACGCGGACGATGGTGTCCTCGCTCAGGAACAGGTCGGCCAGCTTGGCGGAAGCGATCATGTGGCCGCCGGTATTGCCGCGCAGGTCCAAGACCATGCCGCGCAGGGGCCCGAGGTCGGCGACCTTGCGGGCGAACTCCCCGACCGTCGTGCGCGCGACCGTGGTGATGCGCACGTAGCCGACTCCGTCGCCCAGGTCCTCGGTCTCGACGCTGGGCACGATGACCTCGCCCCGGGTCACCGTCAGGTCGAAGTGCTCGTCGCCGCGCATCACGTTGAACTCGACGTCGGTCCCCGCCTTGCCGCGGATGCGGGCGACCGCCTCGCGGACCGAGAGCGGGCGCGTGGGGTCTCCGTCGATCCGCAGCAGCGCGTCGCCATCCTGGAGGCCCGCCTTGTGGGCCGGGCCGTCCTCGAACACGCGGACCGCGGTCAGGTCGCCGTCGCGCCGGCCGATGCGCGCGCCGATGCCGCTGAGCTTGCCCGAGAAGCGGATGCGGAAGTCGTCGGTGCTCTGACCGGAGAAGACGGTGGAGTAGCGGTCGAGCGCGCCGAGCGCGCCGCGCAGCGCGATCAGCTCCAGGTCGCTGTCCTCGTCGCGGTTCGCCTCTTCGGGCATCTCGGCGGCGACGAAGAGCAGGGCGCGTCCCAGCAGGGCTTCGAGTTCGCGCGGGTCGAGCCCGTCGTCCAGCGGAACCCGCGCGCGCGCGTCTCGGACCGAGAGCACGCCGTGGCTGGCGCCAGCTTCGACGTCGAACCGCACCGGGTCGAAACGGGCCTCGAGTGCGTCGAGCGCGCCCACCACCATGCGGTGGTCGAGGCGGTCCGGGTAGAAGTACAGCTCGTTGGCGGTTTCGAGCGCGGCGGCCGTGACCGACGACGTGCCTCCGCCCTTCGGCAGCTCCGGCGCGGCGCAGCCGGCCGCCAGCAGCAGGATGGAAAGGACCGGAACAGCGAGCCGAACCTGCCGCGCCGCGCGCAATCGGCCCGACGGCCGTCCCCGGAACTCTCGCATGGACGGCAGTCTAGCCCTCGCGTGCGGGCCGTCGAGCGGGAGGATCAGGCGGCGTCTGCGCCGGAGAGGCGGCGGCGCTCCTCCTCGATCTCCTGGTCGATGTCCGACGTGGTGTTGGTCTCGAACTCGAGGATTCCGATGTCCTGGAAGCGGGCGCGCTGCCGGTCGGACAGCAGACCCAGGCTCTTCACGTTCGGAACGATCTTCGAGAAGAGACGGCGGCGGAACTCCTGCGCCAGCGGTGACTCGTCCGCCACCGCGATGCACTCGTCGGCGTCCATGCCCATCGTCTCCCAGACCTCGCGGTTCTGGATGCGGTCGCGCATGAGCAGGCAGGCCTCGAAGACGAAGTCCTCGCGCTCCATGCGGTCCTTCTCCGGCAGGTCGAGGCAGAACTCGCGCAAGCTCAGCACACCGAACGCCACGTGGCGCGCCTCGTCCTCCATGACGGCGGCGGTCAGGTCGCGCAGCAGCGGGTTGGTGGCCGTGTCGCGGATGACGCCGAAGGCGGCGAGCGCCAGCCCTTCCACGATGATCTGCATGCCCAGGAACTTCATGTCCCAGCGCGAGTCGGTCAGGATCTGGTCGAGCAGCTTCTTCAGGTTCTCGTTGACCGGGTACTCGTGCTCGAGCTTTTCCTGCACGAACTGGCGGTACACCTCGACGTGGCGCGCCTCGTCCACCACCTGCGTGGCCGCGTACTGCTTGGCCTCGTACCAGGGGACCGAGTCCACGATCTGTGCGGCGGCGAGCAACGCTCCCTGCTCGCCGTGCAGGAACTGGCAGAGCTGCCAGGTGATGCCCTCGTGGCGGAGCTTCCGGATCTCGCGTTCGGTCAGCTTGTCCCAGAGCGGGGTGCCGTAGATGCCGATGGCGGCGTCCGGGACGAGCTCGGACTCGGGATCGACGTCCACCGACCAGTCGAGCCGGAGGGCCCCGTCCCACTGGTCGCGCTTCGCATGGTCGTACAGGCGCATCAGCTGGCGGCGGGGCGTGTCGTAGTTCCAGTTGTAGGTCACGTCCTGGGAGACGCTGTAGGTCTCGATCGGCTCGGCAGGGTGAAGGCGATCCATGGGCTTCTCCTCATGTCTACGCTGTAGACTTCTTGTCGACTATTGTAGTCTACGGCGTAGACAGGTCAAGACGAAAATCTCTATCGTTCCCAGAAGGGGGAGTTCCCATGCCCGCAGCACCCAGCACCGCGCGCCGTCGCAGCCGCCCGCCGCTGACGCCCGCGGGGATCGTCCAGGTGGCCTTGGACCTGGCGGCCGAGCGGGGGGACTTCTCGATGCGGGCCCTCGGCCAGAAGCTCGGCGCCGATCCCATGGCCGTCTACCGGCACTTTGCCGACAAGAACGCCCTGCTCGACGCCATGCTCGACGCGGCGCTCGCGGATTTCCAGCCGCCGGGGCCCGACGCGGCCGATCCGCTGGCGGGCCTGCGGCGGATGTCGCACGACTTCCGCGCCGCGCTGCTCCGCCACCCCGGCATGGCCGAGCGCGTGGCCATGAACCGCCCCGCCACCGGTCCGCACACGCTCGAACTCGCGGAGGCGACGCTCGGTAAGCTGTTCCGCCTCGGCCTCGGAGCGAGCGACGCGATCTCCGGCTTCGAGGCGCTCGTCCAGTTCATCAGCGGCTTCGTTCGTGCGGAAGAACCCGTACACGCGCGCGACGACGGCGGCGAGTCCGCTTGGCTCGCCGAGATGCAGGCCGCCTACAGCGCGGTCCCCGCCGACCGCTTTCCGCACGTCGCCCGAATGGCGGCGCAGATGCCCGAGCAGACGCTCGACCGCCAGTTCGAGTACGCCATCGACCTGCTCCTCGAGTCGCTGGCACGCCGGGCCCGGAAGTAGCCTCACCGCGCGCGGGGCTTCGTGACACAATTCGCGCTCCTCGACGGGCGGCTCCCTGGGCCGCTCTTCTTTTTCAGGAGAGCGAACATGAAGCACATCGTGCCTCTCGCCCTGACGGGCTTGATCGCCGTCATCCTGGCGAACCCGAGCCGTGCCGACGACCTGCTGTTCAAGAACGGCGACCGCTGGACCGGCAAGCTCATCTCGTTGTCCGACGGCAAGGTCAAGTTCAAGACCGAGCTCGTCGGGGCGCTTACCGTCGACGCGAAGAAGGTGCTCACGATCGAGACCGACGACGACGTCGAGGTGCACATGAACGACGGCACCGTGCTGGTCGACACCCTGGACTCCGCGGACGCCGGCACTACCCGGACGAAGGGAAACGCCACGCCGGGGTCCGTGCTGCTGACGCTCGACGACATGGCGTCGATCAACCCGCCCGAGCCCGAGTGGACGGGCCGTGCCCTCGTGGGAGGCGAGATCGAGCGCGGCAATACGATCAAGGACTCGGCGTACGTCGAGCTGAACGCCAAGTACGAGACCAAGGCGAACCGGATCGGGCTTCGCGGGTCCTACGACGGCGAGCGAACCAAGAACAGGTCCGACGGCACGAGCACGACGCAGGATCGCAACCTGTTCGGCCGGCTCCGCTACGACTACTTCCTGAAGGATCGCTACTTCTGGTACCTGCAGACGTCGGGCGAGAAGGACGGACCCTCCGACCTGGATCTTCGCTTCGTCGTCGGCACCGGCCTCGGGCGCGACTTCGTCAAGCGTCCCGACCTGAAGTTGTCCGCGTATGCCGGCCCCACCTTCATCAGCGAGAACTTCAACGACGAGTCGAGCGACGACCAGCGGGCCGCCGGAAGGGTGGGCTGGGACTTCTGGTGGAAGGCCTACGGCGACATCGCGCTCTTCACCGAGGGAACGTATACCCAGGCCGGCCTCGACGACATCCTGGTCGAGGGCGAGGTCGGCTTCCGAGACGAGCTCACGGAGAGCATCTTTCTCGAGGGCAAGATCGTCTGGGAGTACGACAGCGAGCCGGCCGAGGACGCCGACCGCCAGGACGTCGACTACATCTTCGGCCTCGGGTACAAGTTCTGAGCGCGCGGCCCCTCCAGGGACTAGCAGCGGGTCCCTGACCCGCTACATTGCGCTCGGGCGCGTAGCTCAGCTGGCAGAGCAGCGGACTCTTAATCCGCCGGTCCCCGGTTCGATCCCGGGCGCGCTCACCAGGGAAGGGCGCGGGGCAACACGGGAATTCGCCGCGCGTCCCCGCCCACGTCCAGCACCGTCGGTGTCCCCCGTTCCCTGACTGGTCGAACCGGGGAGTCGCGCGGCATGTGACTCGGCTGCGCGGAGCCCAGGTGTTCCAGGCTCTACGGCCGCTCCTTCAAGATGGTCGCGGCCTCCGCCGATCTGAGGGCTGCCATGAGGAGGGGCTCGGACCGGGAGGATCTCGACCGCGCGGCTGTCGCCGTCTGTGCGCTCGTGCGCACGGAACGCACGGTGCGGACGTATCCCGCAGGGAATGAGCTGAGCGAGCGGGCGCTCGACCAGGCCCAGCTCCGGATCCTTGCAGCGGTCCCTGTCCGCATCCAGGTCCAGCGGGACCAGCTCGCCTGCGACGGTGTGGCACTGCTCACCGAGGCGCGCGACCGCTCGGATCTGCCGGGGCGTCTCTACCGCGACGGCGTCCGGGAAATCGAGCTCCAGAAGGGGCTGGATCCCGACGAGGTGCGGCGCTTCATCCGCGTGTTGGCGACGCCCATCCACCCGGACGATTCCACTGAGGACTACGTGACGATGCTGTGGGAGGCCGACCTTCCGAACATCCGCATCGTCGCGATCGATCCTTACCTGGACCTGGACGTCGCCGCGGACGTCCTGGAAGGCAGGGAGGTCCCCACCGAGGAGATCAACGACGTGCAGCCGCCGACCTCCATCCCCCTTCCACCCGAGGAGGCCTTCGAGATCCGGGAACAGGATCGCAGGCGTGTGGCAATGGAGGTGGAGGGTGCCGAGCGGACCCCGCCGTGGCGCAACTTCGTCGCCGCGCTATTGGATGTTCTTGGCTCGGTGGATCGCGCGGCCCGGGCCGAAGAGGTCGCGAAGCTACTCGAAACCACCTTCTACCAGTTGCTCGTGGAGAGACGCCTGGACGCTGCGCGCGAGCTCATCGAGGGCACCACGGGACGCATGCCTCCGGTAGCGAACGACGCGGTTGGCCAGGCCCTGAGCCGCATGGCGCATCCTGAGCGACTCGAGCCACTCGAGCACGGGCTGCGCGAGGGCGAACTCACATCGGAAGACGTCGAGCAGCTTCTGCTGCTCTTCGGAGAGCGCGCGCCCGAATCGATCTGCGCGCTGCTCGACGTGACGTCCGAGGCGCGGATACGCCAGGTCTATCTGAACGCCCTCGTGCGGATCGGCTCGCCTGCAGTCGAGCCCGTGCTGGCGCACTTCGAGGCCGCGGGCGCAGGGGCTCGTTGCGATCTGCTGCGAGTGCTGGTGCGGCTGCGCGATCCACGCGCGGCCGAGGCAGCCTCCTCCATGCTGGGGGCAAGCGACGCCTCGCTGCGTCGCGAGGCCGTTCGTGCACTCTCCGGTTCGGTCGACGACGCGACGAAGGGCCATCTGTTCCGCCTAGCGCTCGAGGATTGCGACCCTCTCGTCCGTCTGACTGCGCTACGGGCGGTGACGGGGACCGGGCTCGATCTCGATCGCGGGCAGATCCTGGCCCGGCTCCAGTGCAGCGCCTACGGATCGCTGCAAGACGACGAGAAGGACCTGCTCTTCGACATGCTAGGCGCCAACGGGGACGGTGAGTCGATCCCCTTCCTGCGCAACTGCGTCCGCTCCAACTGGCTGCTCGGCCGGAGTGATCCAGAGACCTGGCGGCGCGGCGCCGGAGCGCTCCGGTGTATCGGAAGCGAGGAGGCACTGGCTGTCCTGCGCGAGGGCTCCAGTTCTCGCGTCGGCAAGCTCGCTGCGATATGCCAGGCGGCGCTGCGGGCGGCGGAGAGGGCTGCCGGAAGGGACACCGAGTGAGCGACAGTACGGAGAGCGATGGGCGGACGATCACACTCGGGCGCCTGCTGATCGCGCGCTGGATGGCCGTCTTCAAGGCCCTGGGCCTGTATGAGTGGCAGCACAGCGGCGTGCGCGCCGCGGCCGACCGAGTCCTCGAGGTCGTCGCGCTCTTGGACGAGTCCGGCGGCGAGGTGCAGCTCGCTGTGCGCGGCGATTCCATCTTCGTCAACTCGATCCGCATTCGCGAGGGGGGCTTCAGCGCGGTGAGCTATCAGTCGTTGGAGCGACTCCTGAACCTCTGCGACATCAATACGATCTCGATGGACGCCGAGACCCCGCCGAACGAGATCCAGGTCTTGGCGTACCTGCTCCGCCGGATCACCGAGGGCGGAAGCACGGCCGACGAACTCGCCCGCGAACTCGAGGTGCGCGGTGTCACCAGCCTCGTGGTGACCTTCGCCAAGGGCGAGAAGCCCCAGGCGGACATGCTCGAGGGCAAGGAACTGCAGAAGCGCGTCTACCTCGGATCCATCGGCGTACTGAAGAGCGTCTTCCACGAAGCGCGCGAAAAGGACCGGATCAACAGCCGCCGGGTGAAGCGCGTCGTGCAGCAGCTCATCGAGTCGATGGAGACCGACCCCGGCTACATGCTCAACCTGACGAGCGTCAAGAACTACGACGAGTACACCTTCAACCACTCGGTGAACGTCAGCGTGTTGGCGGTCGCGCTCGCACGCGCGGTCGGCCTGTCGCGCCGCCAGCTGTGCATCGTGGGGCAGGCGGGCATGCTGCACGACCTGGGCAAGCTGTGCATTCCCAAGCACGTGCTCAACAAGAAAGGCCGTCTGACCCCTGACGAGCGGCTTCAGGTCCAGACCCACCCTGTCGAGGGCTTCCTCTCGGTCGCGTCGAAGCAGGGGGTCGCGTCGGACTCGATCGGCGTCGCCCTCGGTGCCTACGAGCATCACCTCAACATCGACGGTAGCGGCTACCCCAAGGTGGCCAGCGCGAGGGCGATCGGGCTGTCCAGCCGGATCCTGGCGATCGTGGATCGCTACGACGCCATGACGAGCGCGCGCATCTACCGGACCACTCCGATGGCGCCGCCCAAGGCGCTCTCGATTCTCCACCAGTCTCAGCGCACGCAGACGGACCAGTCGCTGCTGCGGTACTTCATGAACATGCTCGGGTGCTTCCCCCTCGGGACGGTCGTGCGGCTCTCGAGCGGGTGCATAGCGATCGTCGTGGGGCGATCGACGCGCGACGACGTCCCTCACATGCCGGTGGTCAAGCTGGTGCTGGATGAGATGGGTCGGCCGGCTCCGGACGACACCATCGACCTGGTCAGCACCCTGAAGGACGGGGAGCCGCTCACCGTGCTCGAAGTGCTCGACGCTGCAGAGTACGGGATCGAGGTGCTCGACTACATCCTCTGATACGCGATCGTCTACGTCTCTGCGGAAACTCCCGCGTAGAGCCTCTATCTTCGCCTACTTTAGGTAGCCGGAAACCCTCGTCGGTCGGCGGTTCGACCTCAACATTTCCCAACAACCCGGTCCCGTCTGCACGTCAACGATTGTCAACATCCAGCGCCTTCGCAAACTCCGGGTAGCTCCGCTTCCAGTCGCTCAGAGTGGAGGGGCCAACGCGCAGCACTTCCGCGACCTTGGCCTCTGAGTAGCCTTGTGCCAGCAGCACGGCAGCGAGCTTCGGATATTCGCGCCTGTACTTCGTCGGCCGTCCCATGGTTCGACTAGACCTCCTAGCATCATTGCGCCGTTCGGAAACCCTCTGCTGCATACGCCGTTCGGAAGTCCTCCTTACGCGCAGATTAGGAAGCGGTGGGCTTTGCTGCTAGGGCCTCAGCGTCGATGCGGCAGCGCGCCCATGCCTGGAACTTCCCGGAGTACCTCGTCGAGCAGTCGCAGGAGGGTGCGAACAGGGTGCGGACGCTTCGGGACAGGGCCTGACTCAACGGGACAGCGCCCGCGCGTCCCCGACCTCGACCGACACCGTCGGTGTCCCGGTGCCGCCTGGTGCCGTCCGGGTGCGTCAGCGCGTCCGCGAAGCCGTGCAGCTCGGTCGGCAGGAAGCGCGCGTACCGGATTGGATGCAGCCTTCGCCTACCTCGGCTCGTACCACGGCTTCTGCTTGCGCCAGTCCTGTTCTTTCAGGCCGAACTTCTTGCTGTATTCGTCCAGCATCTCGTTCTGAGCGTTGAACCCGGGTCCCCATTCGCCCGCCGCAATGGACTTCGACATCACAGCCGGTCGGCCCTTCTCCGGCGGCGGCTGCGGGGTCGGCCCCTCCACCGCGTTCGCGAAGGGCGTTACCACGGCCATTCGCTCCGTGATCTCTTCCTTCGTGATGTTCCAGACCATCAGATCCGTCGCCAATGACAGCGGGCCGTCATACGTCTGCCGAATACCCTCCCTCACCGAGGGGGAGAGTTCTTGCTGGTGGTGGTACGCAACGGCATGACGCGGCTCGATGGCGCTCATGACCTTTCCCATCGAAGGGCCCGAGGTGTGGAACTCGCAGCACATACGCCAGCTCAGTTGCGGCGGCTGGTTCATGATATCCACGTACTTCGCGGGATTCGCGAATGCCTCGTGGATCACGAAATCGGCCCCCTTCGCATACTTCACGAACCACATGTTCGGAGTGGTGTCGCCAGCGAAGACGAGTTTCATTCCCGCGTACTCGATGCCGAAGCTGACGGGACCGTCGCCGATGTGGATCGCGGGCCAGCTCCGCACGACGATGCCGTTGCTGTCGTAGACGACCTCGTTCTCCTTGCGATAGTCGAACTCGTGGACCTCGATCTGGCCGGGAAGGGGCGTGATCTTGACTGCACGGGTCTGAAAATCCCAGTTGTTCGCCTTCTGGAAGTGTTCCACGGCGTGGGCCGTGCCCATTTCGCGTGTCTCGCCGCTCGGACCCCAGATCTGCAAAGGCCCCGGTCGCCCGGAAGTCCAGCCACCGGCCCAGATCGCGCCCAGCTCGCCCCAATGGTCGGTATGCAGGTGGCTGATGAAAATCTTGTCGAGGTACTCATACGGGATCATCAGCGACGCGATGTTGCGCATCGAACCGGTGCCCAGGTCGAAGATCAGCTTTTCGCCGTTGCCGAACTCGAACAGGAAGCAGGCACTGGCCTGGGCGATCCGCTGGTCCGGCATGCCGGTTCCGCAGGCAATGACGCGGACCTCTTTCTCGGCGAGGACCTCGGTCCCCGGGTAGTAGACATA
>JAFDDB010000092.1 GCA_019311115.1 Deltaproteobacteria bacterium | reverse complement strand
AGCTTGAGCGCGCTGAAGACCTCTTCGCTCTGCCCGATCGGGCAGCGCAGGTCGCCCTCCCAGTGCGCAAGCTGCACGGGCGTCTTCGCGTTCTCCAGGTAGGTGAGGGGCGAGCGCCGGACGTAGGCCTCGGGCACGGCGAGCGGCGTGCCGCCAAGCTCGTCGGCGAGCACGTGCGGGATGTCCCCGGTGCTGAAGGCGCTGGTCAGGTTCGAGAGCGGTGCACCGATGGCGGCCGCGCGAAAGCGGTCGGTCTGGCCGACGATCCAGCTCGACATGTAGCCGCCGTAGGAGTAGCCGCCGACGTAGAGGCGCTCGGGGTCGGCGATACCGAGCTCGACCATCCGGTCTACGCCCGCCATCAGGTCGCGGTAGTCCCCGCCGCCCCAGTCGCCGACGCAGGCGCGCGAGAAGTCCTCGCCGTACGACGAGCTGCCACGCGGGTTCGGCAGCAGCACCACGTAGCCCGCGGCCACCAGCGACTGGAAGTAGATCGGGCTGTAGGCCGACGGATGGGCGGCGTGGGGCCCTCCGTGGATGTGCAGGACGAGCGGCCGGCGCTTGCGCCGCGCGCCGCGCGGGTGCAGCACGAAGGCCTCGATCTCGAGGCCGTCGAAGGACCGGTAGGTCATCCTCTCGGTCGGCGAGAGCTGCACGCGCGCGCGCAGGTCCGCGTTCAGGTCCGACACCGCGCGCGGAGACGCGCTGCGGGAGAGCGACGCCGTCCAGATCTCGGAGAACGCGGACGACCACGAGGACGAGAACGCCACGCGCTTGCCGTCCGGGGCGAGGGTCAGCGAGTCGATGGTGCGATCGCCCTCGAGCAGGCGCTTGCCCGCGCCCCCCGACAGGTCGGCGCGGAAGAGCACGGTGCTGCCGCGGTCCTCGCCCAGGAAGACGAGGCCCTGCGAGTCGGGCAGCCAGGCGAACGTCTGCACCGGAGGACCGAAGGCGCCCAGCGGCGACCGGTCGAGGTCGGCGGACAGCGAGCGCGGCGCGCGCACCGGCCCGCGAGAGGCTACGACCATCAGGTGGAGGTTGCGGGCGGTCTCCTGGTCCGAGTACTCGTGCCCCACGAACGCCACCCACTCGCCGTCGGGCGAGAACCTGGGGCCCGTGGCGCTGCCACGGCCGCGCGTCAGGCGCCGGACCCGTCCCCCCTTCGCGCCGACGACCCACACGTCGGGGTGGGCCAACCGGTCGCGGCGCTCGGCGGAGCGGTCCGAGCTGAAGACGAGCTTCGTGCCGTCGGGCGACCAGGACGGCGCCGCGTCGTTCCAGTCTCCGTCCGTCAACTGCTGCGCCTCGCCGCTCGCGACGTCGATCGAGAACACGTGCCGGCGGCGTCCGTCGTACATCCCCGTCCCGTCGAAGCGGAAGTACAGGTCGCGGATCACGCGGGGCGCCGACCGCTCGGTCGGGGACTTGTCCTCGTGCGGAGTCTCCTCGCCTACGGCCGCCACGTAAGCGATCCGCCGGCCGTCCGGGGACCAGGCGGGCTGCCCCACGCCGTGCCGTGCGCGGGTCAGGCGCTGCGGGTCGCCGCCGTCGAGCGACGCCACGTAGAGCTGCGAGCGGTCGCCGCGGTTCGACACGAAGGCCAGCGAGCGCCCGTCCGGCGACCAGCGCGGCGAGTGGCTGCGCGTGCCGTTCGTGAAGCTGCGCGCGGCGGAGCCGTCGAGGCCGGAAACCCAGAACTGGGAGTCGAGGCGGTCCTTGTCCTGGTTTCTGGACGCAACGGTGTACGCGATGCGCGTACCGTCGGGCGAGATCTGCGGATCGCTCGCGTTGTGCAGCAGCCAGGTGTCTTCGGGCCGCACGTTTCGGCGACGGCGTTGGGGCACGCTCCACTCCTCCGGTCCCGGGTCGCGGGCCGACCATGGTACACCGCGGCTGTCACCCCGCGTGCGGCGGCGAGGCGCGCCCGGGCTCTCAGTCGATGAACGCCCACAGGTGGCGCTGACTGTCGCGGTCCAGAGCGTCGGGATCGCGGATGCAGAACAGGTCGCCCGCCACGTCGCGGATCAGCAGCCCGCCACCGGGAACCTCGCGCGGCCACTCGTCGCGCGGGGTCTGGAAGGCGCGCTCCCCCTGCGCGGTCCGTACCTGCCAGCAGCGGATCTCGATCTCTTCCTCGACGTTGTGGATGACCTCGATCTCGAGCACGAAGCCCGCCTCGACCAGCGCGGCCTCGAGCGCCTGCCGCGAGTCCTCGTCGAGGTCCGACGGATCGGTCACCAGCGCGAACTCCTCTTCTTCGGAGTCGCGAAGCGACACGAAACGCCCGGGCTCCGACCAGGGGAAGCACCGGCAGACCTTGACCGTCTGCGTCTGCCCGCCGCGAGCGGCCACGAGTTGTCCGCCCGCGCGGCGCTCCAGGCGCAGCCCCGACGTGTCCTCGGACGAGGGACGCCGAGGCGCCGGTTCGACCACCGTGCGGTGCTCCCTTCTCTCGCTTGAAATGACCATGACTCTCCTCCCCTAGACCGCGGCCTGCAGGTCGACCTGCATGTCGTGGAGCCGCCGGTACGTTCCGTTCTCGTTCGCCAGCAGGGTCGCGTGCGTACCCTGCTCCTTGATGCGGCCGTCCTCGATCACGAAGAGCCGGCTCGCCCGCGTGAGCGTCGAGAGCCTGTGCGCGATCGCGAAGACCGTGCGTCCCGCGATCAGCCGCTCGAGCGCCTCCTGGATGTGCCACTCCGTCTCGGTGTCGACCGAGCTCGTGGCCTCGTCCAGGATCAGGATGCGCGGATCGTGCAGGATGGCCCGCGCGATCGAGATGCGCTGACGCTCCCCGCCCGACAGCGTCTGCCCGCGCTCGCCGACCATCGTGTCGTAGCCGTGCGCCGTCTTGCAGATGAAGTCGTGCGCGTTCGCTGCCTGCGCCGCCGCGACCACCCGGTCCACCGCCGCGTCCGGCTGGCCGTATCGGATGTTCTCGAGGATCGTCCCGTGAAAGAGATACGGGTCCTGGAGCACCATGCCGATCTGCTGCCGCGTGTGGCCGGTGTCGAGCTGCTTCACGTCGACGCCGTCGATCCTGACCGAGCCTCCCGTCGCCTCGTAGAACCGCGCGATC
The DNA here is from genome assembly GCA_019311115.1 of Deltaproteobacteria bacterium. Taxonomy (GTDB): domain Bacteria; phylum Myxococcota_A; class UBA9160; order SZUA-336; family SZUA-336; genus JAFDDB01. The sequence continues at coordinate 11,305 of JAFDDB010000092.1, read as the reverse complement.
AGGTTGATGACCGTCGTCTTTCCGCCTCCCGACGGGCCGACCAGTCCGATCATCTCGCCGGGCTGCACGTCGAAGCTCATGGCCCGGATCACCTGGCGGACCCCGTCATAGCCGAACGTCACGTGGTCGAACGTGACCCGGCCCTGGACGGGCTCGAGGCGCGTGGGCTCCGGCACGTCGACGATCTCGGCGCGGGTGTCGAGAATCTCGAACACGCGGTGCGCCGAGGTCGTGGCCCGGTTCATGATCCGCGCCACCTGCCCGATGATCTCGATCGGTCCCACGAACATCGTCATGTAGAGCAGGAACGCGACGAAGGTGCCGGGCGACAGCTCGGGCAGCGACGACGTTCCCAGCAGCCTGGGCAGCGCGAAGACCCACACCAGCAGGATCATGCTGTGGACGCCGACCATGAGGATCGGCCAGAAGGTGGTCCAGATGGCATGGACCGCGTTGAACTCCGCGGCCACGTCGTAGTTCCGGTAGTTGAAGCGCTTCGCCTCGCGGCTCTCCTGGTGGAAGGCCTTGACCACGCGCATTCCCGGGATCGTGTCCGAGAGCAGGTCGGTCACGTAGGACCACTTCCTCCAGGCGCGGAGGAAGATCTCGTTCATGCGCCGTCCGTGCCACGCGATCGCCCAGATGAGGAATGGCACCGGCAGCGTCATGACCACGCCGAGTCGCCAGTCCAGGTACATCAGCACCACGCCGAGCCCGAGCAGCGTGATCAGCGACAGCGAAACGTCCACCACGCCGAACGCCAGGAAGTCCCAGAGCCGGTCGGTGTCCGAGCTGACGCGCGTGATCAAGCTGCCCGTCTTCTTGCGGCCGAAGAAGCTCAGCGAGAGCGTCTGCATGTGCTCGAAGAGCTCGGTGCGCAGGTCGCGGGCGACGTTCTCTCCGAGCACCGCCATCAGGCGGAGCCGCACGAAGTTCGAGAGCTGGCGCAGCACGTAGATGACGGCCATGGCGCCGACGGCGATCCACGCGATGGTCGAAGCGCGCTCGAGCGGAAGTGCGCCGCTCTGCGCGGGCTCGATCACCTCGTCGATCAGGTAGCCGGTCAGGTAGGGCGGGATGAGCGTGAAGACCGTGAGCAACGACGCTGCGCCCATGCCGATCGTCACGTTCCGGCGGTACGGCTTCAGGTAGCCGAGCAGCCGCCAGAGGACCGTGAAGCGCCGCTTGGCGACGAGCGCCTGCGCGTCGCGGACCGGCTTGGCCAGTCCCTCCACGTACTCCGCGTCGGCGTCGGTGACCGGAACCTCCAGACCCTCGAGCGCCTGCTCGAGCGTGAACTGGATGTTCTCCATCGCCTGCCGCTGCCGGTTGGTGAAGCGCAGCACCGCGAGCGGCGGCTCGTCGGGCTCCGCGAGCAGCGTCAGTACGTGACAGCTCAAACCCGGACGGGACTCCACCTGCTCGACGCGCGAGCGCGGGAAGGTCGAGATCTCGAAGCTCTCGACGGCCGGCACGCCGCGCTCGCTGTCACCGTTCGTACCTGCGCTGCCGGTCTCGCGCACTACGGCGATCTCGGCCGGGCCGAGCACGACCCAGGTCCGCGCCAACCGCAGGCCGGCGTCCAGGTCGGCCAGGCCGTAGAGCACGACGGGCTCTCCCCAGCGCTGCTCGATCCGGTCGCGCAGTCCGCGCGGCAGCTGCGACGGCTGTCCGACGTAGCGGTCGATGATCTCGAGATCGGACTTTCGGGCTTCGACGTTCATTGGAGCTTGCCTCGATTCGAAGGGGGGCAAAAAAACGGCCTTCCGGGTGTCTGGCACCCGGAAGGCCGTTTCTCCAAAGAACACGGGACTTCTAGGGTGCGTAGCCTCTCGCCGGCGACGGCTGGATGACGGCCTTGCGACCGCGCATCACGCCAAGGCGCCCGCGCGCGGTGCCCGCGCCAACGAAGGGCGCGGCGATGTGCGGAAGTCTCCCGAGGAAGAGTTCCCGCGACACGCGCAGGGTCGGCTGATTGCCGGTGGAATTCATCAACAGCGGCTCCCCTTGTCCATCAAGAGAGAGCGATGTTACTGCCGACCGCTCCGGTGTCAACGTTTTCGAGCATCCCGAGGACGGGAGCACGTCTACTGACATCTGTGTCACCCCGTGTCGCGCTTGGCACGTCCCCACATTTCGAGCAGGTCGTCGAGCGGGACCTGCTCCAGCGTCTGCCCTCGGGCGGCGGCGGCCCCTTCGACGTGGCGGAGCCGGGCCTCGAAGCGAGCGAGGGCAGAGCGGACGGCGTCCTCGGGCTCGTGGCCCGTGTCCTGGGCCACGCCGACGGTGGCGAAGAGGACGTCGCCGAGCTCGTGCTCGATGGCCGCAGCGTCCTTGGACTCGACCGCCTCGCGCAGCTCCGCGACCTCTTCCTCGAGCTTGTCGAGCGCCTGCGAGATCTCGCGCCAGCGGAACCCGGCACGCACGGCGCGTGAGCGGAGCTTGCGGGCGCGCATGAGCGCGGGCAGGCCGACCGGCACGCCGTCGAGCACGCTCGGCTCGCGGCCCTCGGCGTGGGCGCGCGCCTCGCGTTCCACTCGCTTCTGCTCCTCCCAGGCGCGCGTCTGCGCGTCCGCATCCTCGATCGTGGCATCGCCGAAGACGTGCGGGTGGCGGCGGACGAGCTTGTCGCAGATGGCGTCGACCACGCCGTCGAAGCCGAAGGACCCCTCCTCCTGCGCCATGCGCGCATGGAAGACGACCTGCAGCAGCAGGTCGCCGAGCTCGTCGCGCAGGTCCTCGCGGTCGCCGCGCCGGATGGCGTCCTCGACCTCGTACGCCTCCTCGATCGTGTAGGGCGCGATCGACGCGAAGTCCTGCTCCACGTCCCACGGACAGCCGTGCTCAGGGTCGCGCAGGCGCGCCATGATCTCGATCAGCCGGTCGATGCTGGACACGTGCGGCATTATAGGGATCCGCCTTCCCCCGCCCCGACCCCCCCCCGCAACCGGGAGGGGCTCCCCGGCATCCCACTTGACGCCGGCGAAGCGGCGCCGAGCCTTTGGAGACGCATGGCCTGCCCGCACTGTGGCGCCGATCTGATCCCGGGGAAGCCCTTCTGCCACTCCTGTGGACAGTCGACGGCCGCGCCCTGCCCGCGCTGTGGCGAGCCCACCCAGCCTGCCTTCCGTTTCTGCCCGGACTGCGGGCTGTCCTTGGACGGAGCGGAGGCCGCTTCCCCGGCTGCCGCCCACCCCGGCGCCCTGGCCGCCTCGACGGGAAGGCCCGCGTCGCCGGCTGCGCCGGTCGGAGTCGGGACCGCCGAGTTCGAGAACCTGGCGCGCACGCTCTCCTTCTCGGAGGCGCCCGCCCACCCCGGACCCGCGGCCGAGCGCAAGCAGGTCACGGTGCTGTTCTGCGACCTGGTGGGATCCACGGCGATCGCCGAGCGCATGGACCCCGAGGAGTACCGCGACCTGCTCGACGGCTACTTGGAGCTGGCGCTGGGCGGGGTGCACCGCATGGAGGGCATCGTCAACCAGCTGGCGGGAGACGGGTTCATGGCGCTGTTTGGCGCGCCCGTCTCGCGCGAGGACGCACCCGTCAATGCCGTGCGGGCGGCCCTCGAGATCCAGGCCGACCTGGAGCGCTACAGCCGCGAGCGCGCCGCCCCCGGCGGCTTCGCGCTCGAGGCGCGCATCGGCGTGCACAGCGGACCCGTCGTGGTCGGCACGGTCGGCAACGAGCAGCGCACCGACTACACCGCGACGGGCGACACGACGAACGTCGCGGCCAGGCTGCAGGCCCAGGCACGGCCCGGCACCATCCTGATCAGCGCCGCGACCGACGAGCTGACCCGCGGCCGCTTCGAGGTGGTGCCGACCGGACCGATCCAGGTCGCCGGCAAGCGCGATCCCCTCGAGGCCTTCGAAGTGAAGGGCCGGCTCGCGGCCGTGAGCCCCATGGGCCTGGCCAAGGCCCGTGGGCTGACGCCGCTGGTGGGCTTCGAGCAGGAGCTTGCCGTGCTCGAGGGCTGCCACGAGCGCCTGCTCGGCAACCTGCCGCAGATGATCACGGTGATCGGGGACGCCGGCAGCGGCAAGTCGCGGCTCGTCTACGAGTTCAAGCAGAAGCTGCTGGAGCGGGGCGAGATCGTGATCGAGGCGCGCGGCTCTCCGCTCACGCGCTCGGTTCCGTTCGCACCGATCGGCCAGATCCTGCGCCAGCTCTTCGGGGTCGAGCGCGACGAGGCCCCGCAGTGCGCCTGCGACAAGGTCGCGGAGCAGCTGGGCGACGACGTGAGCGAAGAGGACTTTGCCGCGCTCTGCCAGCTGATCACGAGCGCCGCCACGATCGACGTGCAGCCCCGGCCCACGATCCTGCAGGATGGCCTGCGGCAGGGCGCGCTCCGCTCGGTCGTCGGCCTGCTCGAGCGCCTGAGCGACGACAAGCCCGTGACGGTGATCGTCGAGGACCTGCACTGGATCGACGAGGCGTCGCTCGAGCTGCTGCAGGCCGCGCTCTCGACGGACCGGCGCCGCTCGGCCGTGATGCTGATCGTGACGCAGCGGCCCGACTTCAAGCGCACCTGGCACACGACCGCGACGGTCACGCAGCTGCAGCTGCTGCCGCTGCGCGACGAGGACGCGCGCTGCATCGTCGAGGCGCGGGCCGGCGGAGCGCTGCCGGCCGAGCTCGACCGGCGCATCCTCGACGCAGCCGACGGGAACCCCTTCTTCCTCGAGGAGATCACGCGCTCGCTGGTCGAGCAGGGGACGCTGGTCAACGACGACGACGAGGGAGTACGGCTGACCCGGCCCGTCGCAGAGATCGCCATCCCCGGCACGGTGCAGGAGCTGATCGGGGCCCGACTGGACCGGCTCGGACCGGCCGCCAAGCGCACGGCGCAGGTCGCGGCGGTGCTGGGACGCCAGTTCCAGGCCGAGCGGCTGGCGGAGCTGCTCGACGGCGAGAGCATCGACGTCCCCGCGGAGCTGCAGCGCCTGGACGACCTGGGAATCCTGCATCAGAACTCCGCGGGCCAGGACACCGACTACCGCTTCGGCGAAAGCCTGACGCAGGCCGTGGCCTACGAGAGCCTGCTGATGAAGGAACGGCGCCAGCTGCACGGGCGGATCGCCGCGCAGCTCGAGGCCGGCGGCCGCGGCACGGACGCGGAGCGCGCGGGGCTGATCGCACACCACATGGCACGCAGCGAGGACCGCGGCAAGGCGCTCGAGTCGATGCTGCGCGCCGCGCAGCACGCCGAGGACCTGCCGTCGTACCGGAGCGCCATGGAGCTGTACCGCGAAGCCTGGAAGCTGGCCGAAGAGGAGATCGAGCGGGACGACTCCGGTCCCGCCACGCGCCAGGCCCTGCTCGCGGCGACGGCCGGCCTCGCGCGCGTGGCCGTGCTGTACACCAGCATGGATCACGACGACATCGAGCAGGCGGCCCTGCGCGGCATCGAGATGGCCGAAGAGCTCGACGCGGGTTACGACCTGGCGCGGCTGAACAGCCTGTACGGCATGCTCATCGTCAATTCGCACCCCGACCGGTTCGACGAGGGGATCGCACGGATCGAGAAGGCGATCGAGCTCGCGGAGACGCATGGAACGGACCTCGACCGGGTCGGCATCCAGCGGGCGCTGACCTGGACTTTCCTGCTCGACGGCCAGCTCGACCGGGCCGCCCGGCTGATCGATGAGGGAATCGAGAAACTGCGCGAGCTGGGACACGCCGACCGGCTCTCGGACGTCTACCTGAGCCTGATGCAGTTCCGGTCGACGACCGCGCTCTCGGCCGACAACCTGGAACTGGCGATGAGCGCCGGGCGCGAGGCGCACGAAGCCGCCATGCGCGCCGGCAACCGCACCCTGCAGGCGTCCACCGCCAACGCCGTGGCCCGAGCCCACTACATGCGGGGCGACTACGGCGAGGCCGCGGAGTGGGCCGCGCGCGGGCTCGCCATGGGGCAGGAGATCGGCAGCGTCAACACGGTGCGCTCGGGCGCGACGCTGCAGCTGGCCTCGCAGCTCGAGCTGGGCGAGAAGGTGCGCGGCAGCGCTTTCGTGGAGCAGGTCGAGATGAGCCTGGACGCGGTGGCGGAGTTCTCGCGCGACGGCGACCTGACCGTCGAGCTGCTGCTCCGGCTGGGAGAGCAGGAGCGCGCCGAGCGCTACCTGAACCACGCCATGGGGCGCGCCGGCGGCCGCTACCCCGAGGCACTCGACGCCCTGGCGCGCGGGCACGTGAGCCGTGGGCGCGGCGCGGGCAACTGGCGCGACGCCGCCAGCGCCTACGCGCGGGCCCGGGAGCTGGCGCAGCAGCTGCACATGGCATCGGTCGAGACTTCGGCGTTGATCGGGGGCGCGGCACTGGCGCTCGACAAGGGCCAGGCCGGCGTGGCCGAGATGCTGCTCGACCGCGCCACCGGGCTGGCCGAGAAGGGCGGATTCGGGCTCTACCGGGACCGGGCCGCGCAGCTGCGGGCTCGGCTCGAGGACGCCGGCGAGGGGGCGACCGCAGCCGCGGGAACCTGATAAGATCCGCCGCGAAATCGACCCCTTGGGAGGATTCCGTGGCACCCGAACCGCTCCAGATCGACGTCCCCCTGACCTTTGGCGCCCAGCTCGATGCCCGCGCACAGCACGCGGAGATCGGCGGCAAGGTCTTCCTGATGCACGATGACCGCGCCTGGACGTACCGCCAGTACCGTGACGAGTCCGTGCGCATGGCCCACTTCCTGGCGGGGCGGCTCGGCGCCATCGACGACGATCGTCCCGGCCACGTGGCCATGGTGCTCGAGAACCACCTGGAGCTGCTCTCGATGCTGGGCGGCTGCGGGTTCGGCGGGCTGACACTGTTCGGCGTCAACACGGGCCTGCGCGGCGAGGTGCTCTCGGGCGTCGTCAACCAGTCGCGCGCGCGCGTCATCGTGATCGACGAGAAGCTCCGCGAAGAGGTCGAGCGTGCAGGGGGCGCGTTCGAGCACATCGCCAAGGAGAACGTCCTCTACCTGCCGACGCAGGGCGGATCGATTCCCGACGACCAGAACCTGCTCGAGTGCATGAAGCGCGAGGTCGGCCCCGAGGGCACCTCGCTCGACACGCCGAGCGTGGACGTGACGCCGGACCAGAACCTGATGGTGATCTACACCTCGGGTACGACCGGGCTCCCGAAGGGCATCAACAACAACCACTTCAAGCTGTGTGCAACCGGCATCGGCGTGTCCGGGAACATGGAACTCGACCGCGACGACGTCGGCTACGCCTGCATGCCGCTCTTCCATTCGAACTCGATCTTCGTCGGCTTCATGCCGTGTCTGTGGGTCGGCGGCGCGATGGGCATCCGCGAGCGGTTCACGGCTTCGGGCTTCGTGCCCGACATCCTCCGCTACGGCAGCACGTTCTGGAACTACGTAGGCGAGCCCGTTCACTACGTGCTGACCGCGCTCGAGAAGCAGTACGGCGACGCGGCGACGATCGTGCGCGAGGTGGCCAACCACCCCGACAACAAGCTGCGCTACGCCATGGGCAACGGCGCCGCCGCACCCGATATCGACCGGTTCACCGAGTACATGGGACTCGAGGACATGTACGAGCTGTACGGCTCGACCGAGGCGGCGATCAGCACGTTCCGCCGCAAGGGCGACCCGCGCGGCTGCGTCGGCGAGGTGCTCGACGAGAAGGTCAAGATTCTGCGCGCCGGCGACGTCGAGTGCCCGCCCGCGCAACTCGACGCCGACGGCAAGATCCTGAACTACGAGGAGTGCGTCGGCGAGATCTGCCGCCAAGCCGAGGAGACGGGGCTCTTCCAGGGCTACTTCGACAACAAGGACGCCAACACCCAGAAGTACCGCGACGGCGTGTACCACTCGGGAGACCTCGGCCACATCCTGATGCGCGGCGACCAGCGCTACCTGTTCTTCGACGGCCGCACCGACGACTGGATCCGCAAGGACGGCGAGAACTTCTCGGCCGGACAGGTCGGCCGGCTGCTCTCGGAGCACCCGGACGTGCAGCTGGCCGTGGCCTACGGCGTGCCCTGCTCGGTCTCGGACGAACACGTGATGGGCGCCCTGCTCATGCGCCCCGGCGCGAGCTTCGACGCGCAGGAGTTCTTCGAGTGGATCGAGCGCCAGGTGACCGGCGCCAGCATGGACCGCAAGTGGTTCCCGGACTACGTGACCGTGGTCGACGAGTTCGAGTACACGCAGACCCAGAAAGTGCTGGTGCGGAACCTGAAGAAGCTGCACTTCGACCTGAACCGCGTGAAGACACCCGTCTGGTTCCGCCAGCGCGGCGACACCACGTTCCGCGACCTGACGCGTGACGAGTACCAGAAGCTGCGCGACGAGTTCGAGCGCCGCGAAGCCCTGGACCACCTGGACCGGTGAGCGCGGGCGAAGAGGGGATCTTCGTCCGGCTCGAGGAGCCGGAAGACGTCGCGCGCGTCTTCGAGATCAACGTGGCCGCCTTCGGGCGCAGGGACGAGGCAGAGCTGACCGACCGGCTTCGCGCCGAGGTCTCCCCGCTCATCGCGCACGTGGCGACACGCGGCAGCGAGAGCGGTCCCGTGATCGGCTGCTCCATGTGGAGCCCGGTCGAGATTCGCGGAGAGATCCGCGGCGAGGAGCACTCACCCCAGGGCTACACCTCGTCGGCCTTCGCACTCGGTCCCATCGCGGTGTGGCCCGAGGAACAGAAGAAGGGGATTGGCGGGCTGCTGATGCGGGCGGGCTTCGACGCGTGCCGCGAGGCCGGCGAACTGCTGCTCTTCCTGCTCGGTCACCCGACCTACTACCCGCGCTTCGGCTTCCGCCCGGCGTGGGAGCACGGGCTCTGGTATGGCGGCATGCGCGGTCCGAACCCGGCGTTCATGTACAAGGAGCTGGCCGAGGGCGCACTCGCGGACCGCAAGGGCGAGGTCGTATACTCGCTTCCCTTCCGTGACGTGTAGCCGGGTCGACCAGGGGGTGCTCACATGACCTACGTCTTTCGAACCGTCCTCGCCCTCACGTTCGCGGCGAACCTGGTGGGGACCGTGGTCATGATCGAGAACCAGGATGTCGTGCGGGAACTCTTCCCGAACCTGCGCCCCTGGATGATCCCCGTCCTGTTCTGCGCGACCGGTACGAGCATCGCAGGCTGCATGATCCTCTGGAGATGGCACGCGGCGTGGGGCTTCGGTGTGCTGCTCGTAGGCTGCTTGACGCTGCTCGGCCTGGCCCTCTTCCTCGAGCTTCCCTCTTCGCAGGTCGCCGCGGGACCCGCCAGCTTCGCCGTGGTGGCCGTCGCCGCGTTGCCTGTCCGGCGTCACTTCAGGGAGCCGCCGCCCTCCGACTGAACTCGTCGCGGACGGCTCAGCGCTAGCGCAGGTCGGCGCGCATCTCCGAGCCGACGAAGCGGATGCCCTGCTTCTCGTAGAACGGGCGGTTCCCCTCGGTGGACTCGACCAGATAGAGCCCGTACTCCGCACAGCCGCGCGCCTTCGCCCGAGCGAGCGTCCCGCGCACGAGCAGGCCGCCCACGTCCTTGCCGCGCGCGTCCGGGTCCACGATCAATTCCTCGAGCTGGCAGTACTCGCCCGAGTAACGGATCGCCAGGTTGTACGAGACTGTCGCCACGCCGAGCACGCGGCCGTCCTCGTGCGCGACCAAGACCTCTCCGCGCTCGCCCGTGAGCAGCGCGTCGTAGACGCGCCGCCATTCCGGCTCCGCGTCTCGCCCCACCAGCTGCGAAACCAGCTCGAGACAGCGCGCCTTGTCTGCCGACGTTGCGGGTTTGACCTGTACCGCCATGAATCGTCTCCCGGAAGACAGTCTACCGCGGCAGGCACTGTGACAACATGCGGGCGAACCCATGGACACGCTCGGCCTGCTCGCGGAGTGCTCGATCACGTTCGCGGGATTCGCCGCGGTGCTCTCCGCACTGCGCGGGTCGCAAGGACCGCGCGGATCCTTCCGCGCCTGGACGACCGTTTCGCAGGGACTCCTGACCTTCGTCCTGAGCCTGATCCCCCTGGTCCTCGCGCGGACGCAGCTTTCCGAGCCCGACATCTGGCGAATCGCGTCCGGGACCGGTGCCCTAGCCATCTCCGTGGTCTGGGGCTCGCAGGTGTGGATCCACTAGCGCCTGAATGCCCGCGGAGAACCGGCGCAGGCGCCCGTGAACCTGGCCCTGGCCATGTCCCTCACACCCCTCAGCGTGCTCGTGATGCTCTCGAACGCGCTCGGCTGGCCGCGCGCGCCCGGGGAGTTCGCCTACCTGCTCGGCATCATGCTGCTGCTCATCTCCGGTGTCGTCGCCATGGCCGTGTCGTTCTGGATTCCACTGCGCGAGTCGTGGGGCGACGGTCGGGAGGAGCCGTGAAACTCTCGCCGCAGGAGGTCGCGGACTTCCGCGAGCAGGGCTGGCTGCGCCTCGGACGCATCGCTCCACCGGAGCAGGTCGCGGAGCTGGTCGCCGAAGAGAAGCGCTTCCGTCTCGATCGCGGCTACGGCACGGAGCGGAACGACACGCTGCGCGTCAACATCCAGCTGTGTCACCGCTCCGAGCCCGTGCGACGGTTCTGCACGACCGGCGCACACATCGACGCCCTCCGCCAGCTGATCGGACCCGACGTGTGCCTGACGCACCAGCAGTTCGTGACCAAGCTCGCGGACACGGGCGAACAGCGCAGCGACATCCCGCTCCACCAGGACGCGGGGTACGGCGAGCTCGACCCTGCGACCGACGTCACCGTATGGCTGCCGCTCGTCGACACCGACCAGCAGAACGGCGCGCTCCTGGTCGTGCCGCGCTCGCACACGAGAGGCCTTGTCGAGCACGAGAGCGCATCCGTCAATCCCGTCCTGCGCGAGGCGGGCGGCAACGGCGAGACGGGCAAGCGGGTCTCCCTGGCCGCCGGCGAGGGCGTCGCCTTCTCGGGCATGCTCCTGCACGCCTCCGGCCCCAACCGGTCCGGCCGCGAACGCCCCGCCATGTACGCCCGCTACTGCGAGCCGCACACCAGGATGCTCAGTGAGGGCGGCCGCCCGGTCCTCGAGGACCCGCACTCGTGGATGGTCAGCGGCGAAGCATGACAACGCGAAGACGTGTCGCGCGCCGGGGGACCGGCATCCGGCTCGATGCAGACGCCCGTCGTCAACAAGGAGAGAGACGTGAAGAAGTACATGTTCCTGATGTTCGGATTCGAGAAGCCCACGCCCGAAATCATGGGCGCGTGGGGCAAGTGGTTCGAGTCCATCGCAGACAAGGTGGTCGACCAGGGCGGTTTCCACGGCGGCGCGAGAGAGATCTCGGACGCCGGAACCAAGGATCTGCCGATGGGGATGGAGTCCATCACCGGCTACACCATCATC
>JAFDDB010000091.1 GCA_019311115.1 Deltaproteobacteria bacterium | reverse complement strand
ACCCGGCTGGTTGTCCACCACCGTGATCTCGTCCGGACCCGTGCTGAAGCTCACCGTGTAGGCCGCGAAGTCACCCGCGAACCCAGCGGAGTCCGTCCCCGTGCCGCCCTCGATGGTGTCGTCCCCACCCGCACCCGACAGCACGTTGGCGTCCGCACTACCCGTAATGACATTGGCGAGGTCGTTGCCGGTGCCGTCGACCGCGCCTGTGAGCTCGAGGTTCTCGACGTTTGCAGTCAGCGTGTAGTCGACGCTTGCGATGACCGTATCGGTGCCTTCGGCGGCGAGCTCGGATACCGTGTCACCGGCGTCGTCGACGAAGTAGGTGTCATCGCCGGTCCCGCCGGTCATCGCGTCGGCGCCAGAACCACCGTCGAGGGTGTCGTTTCCGCCCTCCCCGAAGAGGGTGTCGGTGCCCGCGTTCGCCTCGAGAACGTTGTCGCCCGACTCACCAACGATCAGGTCATCACCCGAACCAGTCGAGACGTTCTCTATGCTAGTCAAGCCGTCCTGGTCGGTCTCGGCACTGTCCGAGGATCCGGTACCGGGAGGAAACGCAGGGCCTCCGGGGTTGTTGCTCAGGTTGACCGTCATGTCGGCCGTGACCGACGACGCATCGTAGGTGTCGGTTCCTAGACCACCGTCGATCTCGTCGTTGCCTGCGCTCGCGATGATGGTGTCGTCGCCCGGGGTGCCAGTGATGGTGGCCATGGAGTGTTCCTCGTGGCTGGCAGACCCAGAGAATCGAGATGCGCCGATCCGTAATGCGGAATCGAGCCTGCCGGTTTTGGCGCTCAGTCGGCCGAGCATACGCACCGGGGCTCAAAACCTGCAAGTACAGCGTGATGGAACTCATTCACACCGACGCTGTGCACCAACCACCACACGTTGTGGAGGTAGTGAGTTAGATTCAAAAAGACAGTCAGGTTGCAACAACCTTCTGGGCGACCCGTGCGTTGCCGAACACTGCCGCGGCCATCGGCCGGATGCGCGCGGGGGCTGGCGAGCTCGCGCAGAGTTGTAGTGCACAAGGTGCAGCGCAACAGCGTGCTCCAGGCTCTCGACTCTCTTGCAGGGGGCGTGGGTGAGCCGTGGGTGACGAGCGAGCCCATGCGAGCGGTCGGGTTCGGCCTCTCGACCTGGCGCGTGTAGACGTGCCCGGACACCCGAGTATCCGAGATGAGGGTCTTGCGAATCCCGGTGCATTCGCGGCGCTGTACCGCTTCTCATGCGGGCTCTCCGTATAGATTTCTGCGACCGGGGTGCACTCGATCCGCGCGCGGGACGCCTCGTCAACAGCCTGCGGATGCGCCTTGTGCCCTTCGGTGGTGAGGTGGTGGTGAGGTGGTGGTGAGCAGGTCGTGAGCTGGACGCGACTCGCCAGACGCCTAACGAGATCCTGCATGAAGACCTGGGCTGTCTCGGCGTTCCGACGTCCGATCAACCCGCTCGGCACGAGTTTCGTTTCGGCACACAGGGCCGTCCGCATCCACGCATCCCCATTTCCGAACCGACCGCGGGGCCCCTTCTGGGAACGCTCACCGTCTTCGCGCACCAGAAGGCCCGGATCTCGTCCACCTGAGTCCGCTCACATGGCAGCTCGCGCGAGTGGGATTCCCCTCATCCCGAATGGCGTTCTCCCACCGCCCGATAGCCCCCGGGGAGCACGGACCGCCGTCTGGGCGAGTGACTACTCCTCGTGCAGGGCGCGGTGGAAGCTGGCCGTGAAGGGCTGCATCACGTACCGGAGGAGGCTCCTCTCCCCTGTGATGATCAGCGTGTCGGCCGGCATGCCCGGCTGGAGCTCGAGACCGCCGAGTTTCTCGAGCTCTTCGCTGTAGATCGTGATCCAGGCCTCGTAGTACGCGACCCCCGACCGGTCGTCGGTCAGCGCGTCCGCCGAGACGTAGTCCACGCGCCCCTTCAGCGGAGGGACGATGCGCTGCTTGAAGGACGTCATGCGGACGGTAGCCTCCAGGCCCTCGCGAACTGTCTCGATATCCATCGGATTCACCCGCGCCTCCACGATCAGCTCACCGCCAGCCGGCACGATGTCGAGAATCGGATCTCCCTGTCGAATCACGCCTCCTGCCGTGAAGTACTGCAGGTTGACGATGGTGCCCGCGATGGGGGCGCGGATTTCACGCCGCGCTTGCACGTCCGCCGCTGCGCGCAGGGACTCCTCGGTCTCGGCCAGGCGCTCGCGGACCTCCTGCTGCTGGGCGACGATCTCGTTGAGCATGTTGGTCTCGATCTGGGTGACCTCCATGCGCGCCTCGCCGATCTCCTGGCGCGCGCGGGCGACCAGCGCTGACGTGCTCTGGCGCGTGCCTTCGAGGGCGGCCCGCTCTCCTTCGAACTGCAGCAGCCTCGGCTTCGCCTCGTAACCCTTCTCGACCAGGATCCTCACGCCCTCCATCTCCTCGAGCAGGACGGCGAGTTGCTGGTCAGTCGCCTTCACCTTCGCCTCGTAGCTCGCGATCTCGGACTCGAGTTGGAAGACGCGCTGCTCGAGGATCGAGCTCTGACCCTGCATCGCCTGGCGGCGCTTCTCGAAGATCAGCTCCTGACCTCTCAGTAGCTCGTCCACCCGGGGCTCGTCGCTGCGAGCGACGAGTCTGTCGGGAACGGTGACCGAGTCAGCCCCCTTGAGTTCCGCACTGAGCCGAGCGTACTCGACGCTCAGGGCGTCATGTCGGTTCTGCAGAACCTGGCGGGACGCGTGCGACTGCGTGTCGTCCAAGCGCAGGAGGAGGTCCCCGGCCGCCACCAAGTCACCTTCGTGCACCAGGATCTCCCGGATCAGGCCCCCCTCCAGGTGCTGGACGGTCTTGCTCTTGTCACGGACCACGACCCGGCCAGGGGCGACGGCCGCGCTGGAGAGCGGCGCCAGCGTGCTCCAGAGCCCGAAGCCGCCGAATGACAGCATGACCACGGCGACGGCCAGCGTGACCTCGCGCCGCAGCTTCGGGCCCTCGGCGAGAACGTCGACGCCCAGTTCCTCGAGACGCGGTCGGGCACCACTCAATCCTTGTGCCCTCCACCGACGGCACGCGGGAGTGTTGCGATCGGAGCGGGTGCGCGCCGGGCGATGCCGGCCAGCACCGCATCGCGCGGTCCGTACTGCTCCACGGCGCCATCCCGCAGGATCAGGATCTTGTCCATCGTCCGGACCATCCTCGTCCGGTGGGCGATCATGACCACGGTCGCACCCTGCTCGCGCACGTGGGCGAGCGCGCGGATCAGGCTCTGCTCGCCCTGCTCGTCGAGGTTCGCGTTCGGCTCGTCCAGCACGATCAGACGCGGCTCGCCGAAGAGAGCCCGCGCCAGGGCGATGCGCTGCCGCTGCCCCCCGGAGAGCTGATTTCCGCCCTCACCGATCTCGGTGTCGTAGCCCTGTGGCAGCCCCAGGATCATCTCGTGGCAGCCGGCCAACTCCGCAGCCTTGACGACTTGCTCGGGAGGCGGATCGCCGAGGCGCCCGATGTTCCGGAGCACGCTGCCCGTGAACAGTTCGACGTCTTGCGGCAGGTAGCCCACATGCGCGCCGAAGTCCTCCCGCTTCCACGAGAACACGTCCGCACCGTCGAGACGAACGGCGCCCGAGCTGGGCCGCAGGACACCCATGAGAATCCTGGCCAGCGTCGTCTTTCCGGCGGCGGACGGGCCGATCACGGCGAGCGACTCGCCGGGCTCGAGCGAGAAGCTCACGCCCTTCAGCACCGGGCGCTCGGCCCTGGGGAAGACGTAGACGACGCGCTCTGCTGCGAGCCGCCCCTCGGGCGTCGGGAGCGAAATGCTCTGCCGAGGCAGCCAGCCCTGGTCGAAGAAATCCAGCAGGCGCCGATACGCCTCACGGGCCGCGATCAGCTGGCGCGAGGTCCCGATCGCCTGCTCTACCGGCTGGAGCGCACGGGACAGGAGGATCGAGCCAGCGATCATGCCGCCGGGCGAGAGCCGTTGGTCCAAGACCAGATACGCCCCCATGCCGAGGATCGCCATCTGGAGCGCCAAGCGGATGAACTTGCTGGTGGCGACGATCAGTCCGGAGCGATCGCTGGCGGTCTGCTGATCGTGGATCACGGCCTCGCTCTCGTCGTGCCAGCGACGCAGCACGGGACCCAGCATGCCCATGGCGTCGAGCACCTCGGCGTTTCGCAACGCGTCCTCCGCGCCCCGCATGCTGACGATCTGCCGCGAACCCGCCCGCTGCAGACGCCCGCGCGTGCTGTACTCGTTGACGATCGCCAGCCCGAACAGCACCAGCGCGCCCACCAAGGCCAGCGCGCCCAGCCAGGGGTGCAGCAGGAAGATGACGACCAGAAAGATGGGCACCCACGGCGCGTCGAAAAGCGCGAATAGACTCGCACCGCTCAGGAAGCCCCGGATCTGGGCGATGTCGCGCAGAGCCTCCATGCGATAGGCCCGGCCCTGGATCTGTGCTTCGAGCGCACGCGCGAATGCCTCGGGGGCGGTCGCCCGGTCAATCCAGACACCGATCCGAACCAGGACGCGGGCCCGAAGCCCATCGATGCAGGCGAGCACCAGCAGAGCCCCGATTGCGATCAGGGTCAGGAAGAAGAGCGTGTCGTGACTCCGACTCGACAGCACCCGGTCGAAGACCTGCATCATGTAGAGCGGAACAGTGAGAGCCAGGAGGTTCAGCACCAGACTGAAGGCGGCAGGGATCAGCATGGCCGTGCGGCAGCGCCGCATGACCTGGCTCACCGTAGAGAGTTCGTTCTGTGTCGCGCGATCCGCCAAAAGGGGGAGTTCCTTGCCGGCAGGAGCCGAAACGGCCCTGCGCATCTTGCGCCGGGGCGTCCCCTCCGCGCAACTACCGCACGCGTCTCGGACCCCGGCCTCCCTGTCCTGAACGCGCACGCGGTAGTTGGAGGTTCTCCTTCAACGACGGAGATCTAGCCGACAAGATACCGGTGCATCCAGGACGGGCTCGAGCGCGCTGGGGCAGACTCCTGCATTCCACGCCGGGGAGTCGGCCCGTCCGTCAGCCGACTCACCGGAGTGCTCGCGCTCACTCACGTGCGGGTGCGACGCGCAACGATGTTTCCGCGCTGGGTTAGCTCTCGTCCGGAGCGGTCGGAGTTCTTGGATGCCCATGCGATGCGGGAGCGTGCAAATCGCGGCTGCGTTGATCTGCGTCGTGACCGGAATTGCCGCCTCCGGGCGCCGCGCAGAGACCTGCACCTGTTCTGCCGAAGCCTTCCTGTGGACGAGCCTCGCCGCGACGGTCCCCTCTGCCTCGTGGGACGGCTGTAGCCCTTCGACGGACGACGACTCCGATCTCGGGGTAGGGTGTGAAGTGACGATCCCCGGCGGTAGCCGGGTGGATCTGAGTTCACACACCGGCGAGATCTCCCTGCTCGACGACTCGCGTCTCGAGATCCAGGCCGGAAGAGAACTGGTGGTCTCGAACGAGGGAATCACGGTCCGGGATGTGTCCGCCCTGGCGATCCAGGGCCGCGCGCTGCGCGCTGTCGGCCCGCCGGTCCAGGACTGCGACGGCAGCGAGGCCGATCCCGGCTCGGCCGCCGAGGCCGCGATTCGCTGGCCCGACGCGCGGTTCGACGGGGCGCTCGGCTCGGCTCGAACTTCGCGGGCTACACCGGGCAGGTACAGCTCGGCGACGTGGTGATCTTCTGGGACCATCAGGGCGGCTTCGCGCCGAGCCGGGACGTCAATGCGATGCACGAGGTGGTCAACGTTGAGTACGCCTCGGGCGGCCGCCACTGCCTCGTGCTCAACCTGGAGCAGGGCGACAAGGACCAGGTCTGGACCGCAGGACCCGGGCGCGGGTATCCGCTCTCCTATCGTCACATCAGGCCCGCCGCGGCCCCCCCCCGTAGCGATCTGACAGAACGCCCCTTTCCCAGAATCCGGGCTAGAACGCAGCTTGTTCGTCCTATGCCCTCCGCAACGAGGTCGCGGGGTGTTCGGTGGGCGATACCGGGTCGGACTCGAGCAGCGGCGGCACCACTGCGACGCGCGTCCGTTCCGTCGCGCGGAGCGGCGCGTCGGCGTGCAGGCTGACGAGGGCGTCCTCACGGTAGCGCCGGAGGTCGCGTTCGAGGCTGCCAGCGACGACGAAGGCGAAGCCGGAGCCGTGCGAGGGCAGCGACTCGCCGGTCTCGAGCACGAGCATCTCGCCGCTCCGGAACCAGGCGAGCCGACCGGCGTGATCGAGGTGTTCGTAGCCCCGGAGCTTGCCCAGGCGGTTGTCGAAGCGACGCTCCGCGAAGCTCCGCCAGACCCGATCGCGCAGGCGGGGCTGCGCCGCCATCAGACGATCGAAGTCCTGCCGCGAGATCTCTCCCCCGGTCACGGTCGTGACCGCGCGGACCGTGGCGTTCCTCGGCGACCCGGTGAGAAGAGCCATCTCGCCCAACACGTCTCCGCCGCCGAGAACGTCGATCAGGGCGGGCTCGCCTCCGCGCCGCGCGTCCGCGCGGGTGACCGCCGCGGCTCCGCGAGCGATGATGAACATGCGGTCGCCGGGCTCTCCCTGGCGGAACAGCACCTCACCGGGCGCGAGTACACGCTCCGTCGTCGCTGCCGCCACCTGCTCGAGGGCGGCGGCGTCGAAATCCGCGAAGAGAGGCGTCTTTCGGCAGAGCTCACTGGTGCCCGGGAGGGTCAGCTCCTCCGCGGCCGCCCAGCGCAGCGCCTTCATGCGCCGCTCCACCCGCGCCAGCTCTCGGACCGCGGTCTCCGCGTCGATCGCACCGGACTGGCGGAGCCTGCGGTAGTCCTCCCGCTCCAGGTTGAGCTGGATCCGCCGGGCGAGGCGGGTCTCGATCGCCTGGACCACCTCGGGGAGGTTCGCCCGGAGATCCTCGAGGCGTTCCTTGCTCGCGTGCAGGGTCTGGCGGTAGCTCTCGAGGATCCGATCGCGCACGTCCTCGTCCATCTCCTGGTTCGCGCTCACCTCGTCGAGCACGCGTTCGGCCGCGAGCTGCGCCCCGCGGTACAGGTCGTAGCGGAGCGCCAGCATCTGGGTCTGCAGCCTGCCGAAGACCCGGCTGAGTCGGCTGAGCCGTCGTGCAAGCTGCACGAGCGGGATCCGCCAGCCCGCCAGGTCGTGCCAGCGACGGGTGCGTGGCCGCTCCTTCCCCCGCGCCAGCTCGTCGAGCTCGACGTCGATCTCGTGGTCGAGGATCTCGGTCGCCGTGTCGCCCAGCGTCCCACGGGCGAAGGCGGCCCAGTACGCCTCCCGCTCGATGCCGAGCGCCTGCCGCCAGTAGCCGCGGCTGCGCTCGAGCGCGCTCGCGGACTCGAGCTCGCTCCGGGTACTCGCGATCTCGTGCTGCACCTCTTCGCGACGGTCCTCGAGGTCCCGCCGCACCTCGCCCCAGTCGACGGCTCGCAGGTCCCTCGCGCCCGAGACGGTCGCGACCCGTTCCTCCACGCGCTCGAGGACCGAGGCGCGCGTCATCGTCTCGGCCAAGCGGTCACTCGCCGGGGAACGGTCGAGCCCGAACCACCGCAGCAGCAGCGGGACGGTCGAGCCGTTGACCACGATGGTGAGGAGCACGACGCCGGCCGTGGTCAGGAGGATCTGGCGTCCGAGCTCGGGGGCGACATCGGGGTGCTGGCTCACGACCAGCGCGAGCGCGAGCGAGACCGCGCCGCGGAGTCCCCCCCACGCGATCACCGCGGCCTCCTTGTGCCCGACCGGGTCGGCCACGCGGTTCATGAGTGGCCGGAACAGGAACACGAGCCCGAATCGCACCGAGACGATTCCCGCGAACGCGACCCCGATCAGGAGCAGGTCCGCGAGTCGCGCATCGCCCAGCTGCGTCGCGATGACCAGGCCCACCAGGAAGAAGATCAGCGTGTTCGCGAGGTAGGCGAGCATCTCCCAGAAGCGATGCAGGAAGTGAGAGACCTCGGGGCTGACCTGGAGCCTTCCGCGGCCGGCCATCCAGAGACCGGCCGTGACGACGGCGATCACGCCCGACACGTGGAGCAGCGCCTCCGCCACCAGCATCGCCCCGTATGCGAGAACGAGCGTGAGCGTGATCTCGACCAGCGGCGCGTTGAAGGTCCGGGAGAGCCATGCGGTCACCGCGATCGCCAGCACCAGGC
The DNA here is from genome assembly GCA_019311115.1 of Deltaproteobacteria bacterium. GTDB lineage: Bacteria > Myxococcota_A > UBA9160 > SZUA-336 > SZUA-336 > JAFDDB01. The sequence continues at coordinate 6,291 of JAFDDB010000091.1, read as the reverse complement.
CGACCGCGAGACCGCCGAGCGTGACGCGCGCAAAGTGGAGCAGCGTGTCTCCCGCCTCGAAGCGGAACGCCCCCGTGAGTATTCCCAGGATCACGCCGAACAGGACGATGGCCGTGCCGTCGTTGAGGAGGGACTCCCCTTCGATGAGCAGCCGCAGCCGCTTGGGTGCGCCGGTCTCCCGCAGCAGGGCGACCACGGCCACCGGATCGGTCGCGCTGATCAGCGACCCGAAGACCAGGGCCTCCATGACGCCCCATTGCCAGGACGATCGCGTGAGCGCGACCATGAGGAGCCCGATCGCGGCCGTGCTCACGAGCATCGCCGGGCCCGCAAGTGTCAGCACACTCCCCAGGTTCTTGCGAAACGAGTGGATCTCGAGCGTGAAGGCGGACTCGAACACCAGCAGCGGCAGGAAGATGAAGACGATGAGATCGGGCGAGATCGCGCCGCGCGCGGTCACCGCCGAGAGCACGCCGGAGTGATCGCGACTACCCGGCAGTTGCTCGAGAATCAGGCCGACCGCCATGCCGATGAGGAGCATGCCGATCGTGTAGGGGATGTGGGTCCGCACCGAGAGCGCGCGCATCGCAGCCCCGACCGCCAACGTGAAGCAGAGGATGAAAGCGACCGTGACTTCGGGCCCGGCGTGCATGCACTAGGCGCCCGGCTCAGCGAGCTTCTCGACGGCCGTTCGTGCCGCCGGACTCCCCATGTAGACGAGGCTCGTGCCGGCCCGCAGCGGCCTCGAGTCGTCGGGGACGTAGATCCACTGCTCGTCCTGCTCTCGCAGCGCGACGATCAGCAGGTCGTCGATCTGGTGCGTTCGGAGCTCGCCAACGGTCGTGTCGGCGAGCCGGGAGCCGGGCAGGATCAGCGTCGACTCGACCCGGAGGTTCGCGTCCCGGTCGCGGAGCATCAGGTCGAGGTAGTTGACGGCGGTAGGGCGCACCATCTCCGAGATCATGCGCAGGCCGCCGATCCGGTTCGGCGAGACGACCGAGTCGGCTCCGGCCTTGAGGATCTTCTCCTCCACCCGCTCGTCGATGCAGCGGCAGACGATTCGCAGCTCGGGGCTCAGGAGTCGTGCCGAGACCGTGACGATCAGGTTGTCCTTGTCGTTGCTGATGCAGGCGACGAGTCCGCTCGCGCGCTCGATGCCGGCGGCGCGAAGTGTGTCGTCGTCTCGGGCGTCCCCGATCACGACCGGGAACTCGCGCCCGATCGCCTCTGCCAGGGCGTCCACCCGCTCCTGGTCCGTGTCCACCAGCACGAAGGGACGCTGGGTCTCGAGTAGCTCCCGTGCGATGTGCTGTCCGGTGTGCCCGCCACCACACACGATGATGTGTTGCGAGAGCCGCTTGATCGCGTTGCTCATCTTTCTTCTCCAGAAGAGCCGCTCCAGGTGTCCCTCTACGAGGAACGCGGTGACGGCAGAAAAGAAGTAGAGGAGGGCGCCCACGCCTCCGAGCAGGAGCGCGACGGTGAACAGCCGCCCGCCCGGACTCCCGGAGAGGTCGATCACCTCGAAGTAGCCGACCGTGGTCAGGGTGATCACGGTCATGTAGAGGGCGTCGATCCAGCCGTACTCGCGCCCTCCGACCACGAGGTAGCCGGTGATCCCGACCAGGAACGCGAGAGCCACGAGCAGGCCCGAGCGCTTGAGCGGAAGGTAGATGTCGCCCCGGATCATGGGCTGACCTTGCCCCCGCCCTCCGGCTCGCACAGCAGCTCGAACCGGATGGGCAGCTCCCGGTCGTCCTCCGGGAACTCGCCGATCGCCACCGTCCCCGAGATCGGCAGGATCAGCTCCTCTCGACGAAGGACGATCCGCTGGCCGGCGGGCGTGCGCAGCAGGGTCCCGTTCGTGCTCTTGTCCTTGAGGATGAACTTGCCCCTGAGCAGGTCCACGCGGGCGTGCCACCGTGAGGCGCGCGGAAGCGGGACGACCAGGTCGTTGTCGGGGTCGCGCCCGATCGTGAGCGACGGGCTCTTGCGATCGACCTCGCGTTGCTCGTCTCCCATGCGCATCCGCAGACGCTCGTGCGAGACCTCGCTCGACAGCGGCATCAGCTGCGTCAAGCCGGCCGTCTGCCAGATCACCTCGAAGATCTCGAGCGCCTCGAGCCTGCCGCGGACGGTGCGGCGGTCGATCTGCCGCGCCGCTTCGCACTCTTCGCGCCCCAGGCAGTCCACGGTCTGGCGGGTGGTGAGGATCTCCCCGGCGTTGGCCAGCGAGACCATGCGGGCGGCGATGTTGACGGCGTCGCCGAAGACGTCGCCGCCCTCCTCGAGAACCGGGCCGAAGTGGAAGCCGACATGGACCGTGACGGCGACGTCCTCCTCCGAGAGCGTGTCGCCCTTTGTCTGGATTGCGGCCTGGATCGCGCGGGCGGCCCGGGAGGCCTGGTCGGCCGTCGGAAACGTGGCCATCACCTCGTCTCCGATCGTCTTGACCACGCCTCCGCCCTGCTGCTTCACCGCATCGGCGATCGTCTCGAGGCAGCCGGCCGTCAGCCTGTGGGCGTGGACGTCCCCGAGGCTCTCGTAGAGCCGGGTACTCCCGCCGATGTCGGCGAAGAGAGTCGCGAGCCGGATCTTGGACTCCGACACTTGTCTGCTCCCCGGTCACCGTGTCTCGCTCCGCACGTAGGACCGACCGCAATCGGACTACGCAAGAGCCGTACCACGCTGGAAACCTGCACGTCGCACGCAGCGACCGTGCCCGACCGACACCCTAGGTGCCGGACGCGCATTGTCACATCCGCACCTCACGCTGTGACACAGAGGCCCTGCCACGAGAGCACCCACGGTGGCGCGGAAGATCCTCGAACGCGTGAGGCTTCCGGCTCGCGCGCCCCCGCTCGAGCCCGCGGCGGCGGGCACCCCAGACTTCGAGCAGGCGGAGGACGATCGATTCGATCCGCGGCCCCTTCGCCGCCGCAGGGACCGGATTGCTATCCTTCGCCCCCGTGTCGGATGCACCCAACCCCGAGCCCAGTTCGCCCAGTTCGAATTCCAACTCAAAGCCCGGTCGCGAGGCTGATCCCAAAGGCGAAGGTCGTCCCGGCGGCCGCCCCGGCGCCAAGGATGCGCTCGGCCGTCTGCGCCTCACCTTCCCGACGGGCTGGAGCCTCTGGGCCCTGCTGATCGGCATCTGGCTCGTGGTTCTGCTTGGGCAGTCCTGGTACGAGTCCAGGCAGATCACGACCATTCCCTACAGCCAGTTCGTCGAGTATCAGAAACAGGGGCGGGTGCGCGAGCTCGTGATCTCGAGCGAGCGCATTACCGGTCGGCTTACCGACGCCGTGGGGGGTGAGCCAGACGCCTTTACCACGGTGCGCGTCGATCCCGAGCTGGCCGATCGTCTGACGACCGAGGGCCTCGAGTTCGAGGGGACGGTCGAGGACACCTGGGCCTCGCGCATCCTCTCGTGGTTTCTGCCGCTGCTGTTGATGCTGGCGTTCTGGATGTTCATGATTCGCCGCCTCGGACAGAGCGGCGGTCTCGGCGGCGGGCTGATGTCGGTGGGCAAGAGCCGCGCCAAGATCTACGCCGACGAGGAGGTCTCGGTCACCTTCGACGATGTGGCGGGGGTGGACGAGGCCAAGGAAGAGCTGAAGGAGGTCATCGGTTTCCTGCGTGCACCGGCCGAGTACGAACGTCTGGGCGCGCGGCTGCCCAAGGGCATCCTCCTGGTGGGACCGCCCGGCACGGGCAAGACGCTGCTGGCCCGCGCGGTGGCGGGCGAGGCCGGAGTGCCGTTCTTCTCCATCAGCGGCAGCGAGTTCGTCGAAATGTTCGTCGGAGTGGGCGCGGCCCGGGTGCGCGACCTGTTCGAGCAGGCGCGCGAACGCGCGCCGTGCATCATCTTCATCGACGAGCTCGATGCCCTGGCGCGCGCCCGGGGGATCGGTCCCATGAGCGGCGGACACGACGAAAAAGAGCAGACACTCAACCAGTTGCTGTCCGAGCTCGACGGATTCGACCCGAGCGACGGGGTGGTGCTGCTGGCGGCGACCAACCGCCCCGAAATCCTGGATGCCGCTCTTCTGCGCTCGGGACGCTTCGACCGCCAGGTCCTGGTCGATCGCCCGGACAAGTCGGGGCGCGTCGCCATCCTGAATGTGCACCTGCGACACGTGACTCTCGGTCCCGACGTCGAGCCCGAGGCGCTGGCCGCCCTGACCCCCGGATTCACTGGCGCCGATCTGGCCAACCTGGTGAACGAGGCGGCGATCCTGGCCACGCGGCACTCGGCCGAACGGGTGTCCATGGACGACTTCAACAGCGCGATCGAACGGATCGTGGCGGGCCTCGAGAAGAAGAACCGGCTGCTCAATGCCCACGAGCGCGAGGTGATCGCGCACCACGAGATCGGCCACGCCCTCGTGGCGCGCGCGATCCCCGGCTGCGACCCGGTGCACAAGGTCTCGATCATCCCGCGCGGCATCTCGGCGCTGGGTTACACGATCCAGCGTCCCACCGAGGATCGCTTCCTGATGTCGAGCGCTGAACTCGAAGACAAGATGACGGTTCTACTGGGCGGGCGCGCCGCCGAGACGATCTTCTTCGGAGAGACCTCGACCGGCGCCGCCGACGACCTGGCCAAGGCCACCGACATCGCCCGCAGCATGATCACCCGCTACGGCATGGACGAGAAGATCGGAATGGTGTCGCTCGAAAGCGAGCGTTCGCCCTTCTTGAAGGTGCCCGGCGAGTACATCGGCATTCACCGCGACTACTCCGAGCAGACGGCTCGCGAAGTCGACCTCGCCGTGCGCGATCTGGTCGACCGCGCTTTTCAGCGCGCGGTGGAGATCCTCGAGCGCAACCGCGAGGCTGCGGCCGAGGGGGCGGGCCGACTGCTCGAGGCCGAGACCCTGAGCGGCGACGACTTGCCCGAGGTCGAGTCCGAGAGGGCCGCCCGCTGAACCGGCGCAGCCCCTGGGCTCAGGGGATTACGGTGAAGGCGTCCGACGAAGTGGCCGATCCGACCAAGTTTCAATCGGTCCGAATATCCCAGGGCAGGTCACCGGGCTCTTCAGTGCGCGGGTGCGCGAGTCGATAGACCCTATGTGAAGCCTCTATGCGCGCTTGGAGCCCTGGTTGCGGTCGCTGTACTGGCGGCCGGTTGTGTTCATCACCACCACGACCGTGGACGACGTGCCCCGCACGCGGTGGTCGCCAAGAAGGCGGGCCCGCCGCCGCACGCGCCGGCCCACGGTCATCGTCACAAGCACGCACAGCAAGGGGTCGTGCTCGTGTTCGATTCGAGCGTGGCGGTGTACGTGATCGAAGGGCGGAAGGGCCACTTCTTCCACGCGGATCACTTCTACCGCCTCGTGGACGGTCGCTGGCAGATGAGCGTTCGTCTGGACGGTGGCTGGGTCGAGATCCGACCGGCGAAGCTCCCGAAGGGCCTCGCCAAGAAGCACATCCGGGCCAAGAAGAACCGCAAGCCGAAGCACTCTCACCCGGCCAAGCACGGCTACTAGCCGCTCGACACGACGAACTCGCGCAGCGCGTGAGCGTACGTCGAGGCTCGGGCGAACCGGCAACGGAGCGCATGACGCTCGTCATGCGCCTTCCCTCTCCTGGGTGCAATATTGAAAGCTCATGGGAGTCTCCCAGCGGGAGGGATCCGTGCGTGTAGGGAGAAGGGGAGTGGCGAGGCCCGTACTGTTGGCTGTGTGGGTCGCCTTCGGGTTGGCCGCGTTCAATGCGCGAGCAGATGTCATCAGCTTCACGTTGGACAACGTCATTCTGGCTGACGGTCAGCAGATCACCGGCACGTTCGACTGGACCTTCAACGTCGGCGACTTCGAGGGGGGCAGCGGAGCATTCACCGCTCTGGAGATCCCCTATACCGCATACAGCTTTGCCGCTGGCAATCTGAACATTGTCATTGAAACCAACTCCATCGAAATTTCGGGGAACGGGAACTTCCATGACATGGGGTTGGACATCAAGCTCAAGCTCCCCGCACAGCCTTTCAGCCCCACCCAGTCCGCGCCGCTCGACTTGGGCCTGAGCTTCTTCGAGTGCTGTGGCAATGGCTTCAAGGACCAGCCCTTCGTCAGTGGAAGCGTCTCGCCGACGGACTCGGACGGCGATGGCGTCGCGGACTTCGCGGACAACTGCCCCGCCATCCCGAACCCGTTGCAGACGGTGAACGACCAAGGCGCTACGCAGATGGCGAAGCCCGACGGTGTTGCCTGCGCCTGCCTGTGTGGCGACGTGAACGGCGACTGCGTCATCAACTCCAGTGACGCGCTCGAGATCATGCTCTTC
>JAFDDB010000200.1 GCA_019311115.1 Deltaproteobacteria bacterium | reverse complement strand
ATGCCGTGGACGTCCATCCAGGTGACGAAGGCGTCGGGCTCGCGTTGCAGGATCTCGAGGCAGCGCGCCGTTCCGCGAGCGTCGCGCCAGAGAGCGAGGTCCGCGGTCGGGTGCCCGTCGGCGTCCACGGGAACGATCGATGAGTACTGGCTGCACACGCCGATTGCCGCGACGCCGGCCGCGTCGTTGGGACGCGCCGCCGAGAGCTCGGCGATCGCGTCGGCGACGCGCGTCCAGAGCAGCTCGGCGTCCTGCTCGAACGCATCGCCGGTCTGTCGCGTGGGCAGCGCGCGCTGTGCGGACGCGGCGACGGTCCCGTCGCCCAGGATCAGGACCGCCTTGACGTTGCTGGTGCCCACGTCGAGGCCGATGGCGTTCGGCACGGCTCAGCCCTCTCGGCCGCTCACTGCTCCAGCATCGAGTCGAGGAAGCCGATGAGCCCGCGCTCGAGCCGCGCGGAGTCGATGTCGCTCGCGACCGACTTGGTTCCCGCACCCCCGTAGAGCGCTCCGCTCTCGGCGATCTCGCGCGGGGGGTTCTGCGCGTACTCGACGCCCTTCGCCAGGTCGTCACCGAACTCCTCGACCAGCCCGTCCCGTGTCTGCGGTCCGGTCACGCACATGTGCAGCGCGCTCGGGAACTGCTGGCCGTTGAAGCGCCAGCCGCGCGTCTTCATGAAGTCGTTCACGTGGTAGATGTCGAACTCGTCGGACGTGAACGAGAAGCAGAACGACGGCGTTCCCATCATGCGCAGCGGTGCGAGCGCGCTCACCTTGCCTTGCATGGCGTACGACGCGTCGAAGATCCGGCGTGCGCGCTCCAGGTAGCCTTCGCGTCCGAGCGAAACCATGACGGCCCAGGTCGCGGCGATGAGTCCGCCCGAGCGGCTGCCGCCCATGCCCGGCGAGCAGTAGAGCCCGCCCTCCCAGTCCGTCGTCATGTAGTACTGGTGACGCCGCAGCGTCTTGTCGCGGAACACGCAGACCGACGTGCCCTTGGGGCCGTAGCCGTACTTGTGCGTGTCGGCCGAGATCGACGTCACGCCCGGCAGCGAGAAGTCGAAGGCCGGGATGTCGTGACCGAGCATCCGGCCGTAGGGCAGGATCAGTCCGCCGAGGCAGCCGTCGACGTGGAGCCCGACGCCGTGCTCGACGGCCAGGTCGGAGAGCGCCTCGATCGGGTCGAGTGTTCCGTAGGGATAGTTCCCTGCGGAGCCGACCATGGCGATCGTATTGGCGTTGATGTGGTCGCGCACGAAGTCCACGTCGACCTGCGTCGTGAGCGGGTCGACCGGTGCCATCACGGGCTTGATGCCGAAGTAGTGCACCGCCTTGCGGAACGCCGGATGCGCGGTCGAAGGCAGGATCAGCTCAGGCTCGGTGATGTCGCGCTCCGCGCGGGCCCGGTCGCGGTACGCGAGCACGGCGCTGGCGATGCTCTCGGAGCCGCCGGACGTGATGACGCCGCAGGGCTCGCCGTCCTCGACGTGCTTGCCGCCGAGCAGGTCGAGCACCATGGCGATGATCTCGGCCTCGAAGCGCGTCTGGCTCGGGCACATGTCGCGCTGTAGCACGTTGACGTGCGAGAAGGCCCGAAAGACCTTGCTGATCAGCACGTACAGGCCGTCGTCACCGGAGTACATCGTCCCCGAGCACTTGCCCGTCTGCCACCAGCGGTCCTCGTCGGTGGCGACCTGGAGAAGCTCCTCGACTACCTCGTCCCGGTCGCGTCCCTTCTCGGGCAGCGCCCGCAGCGGTTCTACTGATGCCATCGTGCCATCCTCCTGAGCAGAAGCGCAGCCTACTACACGGACGGGCGCCAGACTTTCGGTGGCTGGCCGCTGACCATGTCGGCGATCGCCGAGATCTCGATGCGCCACGGTGTGAGCTTCAGGAGCCCGTACTCCGGATCCTCGACGCCGCCCTGCCAGAACAGCTGCGGGTCGTAGCCCAGCGGCGGGGGCGTGGACTTGTAGAGCTCCCAGATGCGCTTCTTCACGGCCGGATCGTCCTCCCACTCCGCCCGGCACTCCGCGTAGACCTGCTGGTGCTGCGGATCCCAATAGGACAGGGACACCCAGGGGCTGTGCTCCAGGTGCTTGGCCTTGTGGCTGTGGCGGCCGGTGGCGATCCAGCCGGCCGACCCCTCCCAGATCGGGTGGATGATGCGGGCCCGGAGGCGGTCGTTGCGATCGACCGTCGTCATCGTGCACCAGGCGATCCGCGAGATCCGCTCCGTGAACTCCTTCTCGATCTCCGAAAACGACGCGACGTCCATCAGCGCTGCTCCTTCTGGGTGTCGGGGTTCGCTACTGGCTGGGCGGGCCCGGCCTTCGCCTCGAGACGGCGCATGACCCGGCCGAGTAGAGGCTCTTCCATCAGCACCGACAGCGGCCGCACCAGCTGGAACACCTCCGCGAGGAGCAGGCCGACCTGCTCGTCCTCGGCGGAGAGGGCGGCCAGCTCGCCGAAGTAGCGCGCGCCCTCCGCCATGTCGGCGGGCCGCTCGCCGACCGTCTTCGGGTACGCCAGGTCCATGTTCGCCGCCAGAGTCCACGGTGTGACGATCACCTCGGCCGTGCGCGCGAAGAACTCGGGCGCCAGGTCGTCGAGGCCGCTTCCGTTCGCGGATCGCTGCGCCAGCAGATCGGAGAGCGCCCGGACCTGGAGTGCGCAGGCGCTCATGCCCTGGCCGTAGGCCGGGTTGACGCTGCAGATCGCGTCGCCGATGACGATCAGTCCCGACGGAAAGTCGCGGAGCCGCTCGTAGCGACGGTGCACGCTGGTCGGAAAGCGGAAGCGGTGAATGGGCCCCACGCGTTCGGCGTGCTTCAAGCGCTCGTACAGGACGGGCGTCGGCAGCGCCTTCGCGAAGGCGAGGAACCCCTCCTCGTCGCCGGGCGGGTAGTCGCCGAACCGGCCCGCGAGGCTCACCACCCACTGGCCGTCCTCGATGGCACCACTGATCGCGGCGTTCGGGTAGGTCGGCGGCGGCCCGCCGAAGGTGGCGAGCTTCTCGCGGATCCCGAGGTCGGCCGGCAGGCGGAAGAGCGCACTGCTGTACGCGAAGTCGACGCCGATCGTCGTCTCTTCGGGCGTACTGCATCCCATCGATTCGAGCCAGCGCGGGGACTGGGCGGCACGGCCGCCCGCATCTACGACGAGGTCTGCCTCGAGGCGCTCGGTCTCGCCGTCGCTCTCGATCTCGACACCGCAGACGCGGCCGTCCTCGGACAGCAGCCGGCGCGCAGTGGCGGGAGAACGGTCGGTGATCGCCTCCTGCGTCCGGTGGAAGTGCCGAAGATTGTCCTCGAGCAAGGCCCGGCTCTGGTTGTAGAAGCGGAGTCCGGTGTCGCGGGCCGGCTCTTCGCTCCCCTTCGACGCCTCACCGATGCCCGGCGGCCCGTAGCCCGCTGTATCGTGTCCGGACGCCACCGCCACCGCTCCCCGCTCCTCGAGTCGCCGCGTGAAGCCCGGGTAGAGATCTTCGAGCACGCGCTGTCCGCCCACGAGCAGGGCGTGGTAGTGGTTGCCTTGGGGCGTGTAGCGGCGTGGCTCCGGGCCGCTCGCGATCTCGTCGCGCTCCAAGACGGTGACCCGCGCAAAGTGATCCACGAGCACACGCGCCACCATCATGCCGGTCATGCTGCCGCCGATGACGACGGCACGATCTCCGAAGTGGGCCGACTCGCCTGCCATCCGGGTCTCCTCGCGCTGCGCGCCGCCAAGGCGCCCTAGTGCTCTATCTCCAGCAGCTCGACGACGTTGCCGTCGGAGTCGGGACCCCGCGATTATACACGCGCTCCGTGGCGGCCGGCGGCGCCCCGATTCAGCTGCGGTGCAGCACGTGTCCCGCCAGGGCCTCGCGCCTGTAGTCGTGGCCGTCGTAGACCTGGATCTCGTTGACCCGCCCGTGCTCGATGTCGACAGGCTCGGGATCGGGCTCCGCGAACGACGCGCGGTTGGCGATTCGCCCGGCGCCGAAGATCGATCCGGTCGCCGCGGATCATCACGTCGGCGCGGCGCGGCTTCTCGCCCGTTCCGTCGTAGACGGTGCCTCCCCGGATCAGAGCGAGCTGTGCCATGCGCTCTATGTCAACGCAACCCGCGGCCGCGAGTATGACCTCGGTCATACATCGGCTCGGGACCGCCATGCGACGGTGTAGGGACGCGCCGCCGGATCGCGGTGCGAGGCGCAGGTGACCCTTCCCCACGACTCCGAGCTCGACCTTCCCTACGAACTCGCCCCGGAGCAGATCCGCTGCTTTCGAGAACGCGGGTTCGTCGTACTGCGACAAGTCCTCTCACCGGAGTTGCTCGGGCACTACGAGAGCGAGATCTCGGCGCTCGTGTCGAAGCTCAACCGGAACACCCGCCCCATGGCGGAGCGCGCGCCGTACTTCCAGGCGTTCATCCAGGTGACGAACCTCTGGCGCGAGAGTGAGCCGGTTCGGGAGTTCGTGATGAACCTGCGCTGCGCCCGCATCGCCGCCGAGCTGATGGGCGTGCGCGGTGTCCGCATGTACCACGACCAGGCGTTGTACAAGGAGCCGGGGGGCGGCATCACGCCGTGGCACGCCGACCAGTTCTACTGGCCCATGTCGACCGGGCTCTCGGTGACGGCGTGGATCCCGCTCCAGGACACGTCGCTCGACATGGGCCCGCTCTGCTTCTCGGAGAGGAGCCACGAGCGCGACTACGGGCGGGACCTCGCGATCGGACCCGAGAGCGAGAAGCGCATCGGCGCGTTCCTCGAAGAGGCGGGCCTGCCGGAGGTCGGAGAGCCGTACGCGCTCGGCGACCTGAGCTTCCACTACGGCTGGAACATGCACCGGACCCGCGCGAACACCACCGACCGAATGCGCCGCGCGATGACCATGATCTACATGGACCAGGACATGCGGTTGGCCGAGCCGCGGAACCCGTTCCAGGAGCACGACCGGAAGACGTGGAGTCCGGGGACGGAGATCGGAGACATCATGGCGTCG
>JAFDDB010000090.1 GCA_019311115.1 Deltaproteobacteria bacterium | reverse complement strand
GGCCGGCCCGCCGCCCGGCCCTTCGCGCGGCCCATCACGCGGCCGGGAGGTGCGCGCGCCTGCGAGGCCGTCCTCGGCGCCGGGCTCGGTGCCTGGGCGCTCGCCCTGCACCTGCACGCGCCCGTCCCGGTGCTGGCTCCGCGGGCGCCGTCGCTTCCGCTCGAGCTTCTCGAGGCACCCCGGCGCTCCGGTCCCTCGTGTAGCGCCGTCGTCTGGCTGCACGCGGCGCAGCCGGGGCGCGCCCTGCTGCGCGGCGGCGATGCGATGTGTCTGCTTCTTCCGGGCGACCGCGCCCTGGCGCGCGTCCGGCTCGACCCGCTGGCGCCTGCGCGCAACCCGGGCGGATCGTCGAGCGAGCGACGCTGGAGGCGCGTCGGTGTGCGCTCCGGCGCGTCGGTCGTGGATGGCTTGTTCGCCCCGATCGCGACGCCCGCCGGGCTGCGTGCGGGCATCGAGCGCACGCGCCGCGCCGTCGGGAACGCGCTCGACCCCCCATCGCTCGATCCCGCCACACATGACCCGGAGGGCGCCGGCCGCGCGGGTGCGCTGCTCCGTGCGCTGGTGACGGGACAGCGCGAGCGCCTCGGCACGCGTCTGCGCGGGGTGTTCGAGCGCAGTGGAACCGCACACCTGCTGGCCGTGTCCGGGCTCCACGTGGCCTGCGTGTTCGCAGCGGTGTCGCGGATCGCGCGCGGCCTCCTCGCGCGCGTACCGTACACGCCGTGGATCCGCTCCGCCGGGCGCGTGGCGCTCGGGTTGGGGGTCGCCGCGGCCGGGAGCTACGCCGCCCTGTCGGGCGCGGGGCTGCCGGCGCTGCGCGCCACTGCGATGGCCGCCGCGGGGACGCTTGCCGTGCTGCTCGGACGCCCGGCCGCCAGCGCCAACGCGCTCGCGCTAGCGGCAACGTTCGTCCTGGCGCTCGAGCCGGCGGCCCTCTTCGACCCCGGCTTCGCGCTCTCGTTCTCCGCGGTGGCCGGCATCCTGCTGTGGCGCCCACCCGTCGGCGGACTGCGCGCGCTGTCACACGCCACCCTGGCGGCCGGGCTCGCTACCGCACCGTGGGTCGCGATGCTCGGCGTGCCGCTCTCGGCCTCGGGTCCGCTCGCGAACCTGGCGGCGGTGCCGTTCTTCGGGATGGTCGTGGTTCCGCTCGGTCTTCTGTCGGGCGCCGCGGGCGCACTCTCCGGCGTCCTCGGCGGACTTCTGCGCCCGTTCGCGCTCGGCGTGGCGGAGCTCGGGATCCGCGGTCTCGAGGGGCTTGCCGGTCCCGACGTGCTGCGCGGTGTCGCTTCGCCGATTGCGTTCTGTTGCGCGCTCTGCGCGTGCGGCTTCGCGCTGCGCCTGGCGTGGCTCCACCGGAGCCGGGCCGGACTGGCGGTGGCCGTCGCGAGTGCGTGTGCGGCCACGTTCGCTGCACAGCCGGCCCGGAACGCGTCCCCGCGCTGGCCCGAGGCCTGGTTCCTCGACGTGGGGCACGGCGACGCCGTTCTGCTTCGCAGCGGCGATCACGCCTGGCTCGTCGACACGGGTCCGCGGTTCGGCCGGTTCGACGCTGGGCGCCGGGTGGTGGGGCCGGCGCTGGCCGCACTCGGCGTGCGCCGGCTCGACGCGCTCGTCGTGACGCACGGCGACCGCGACCACAGCGGCGGGGTGGGTGCGGTGCTGGCGCGTCTTGTGGTGGACGAGGTCTGGCTGTCGGCGCAGACGGCGTGGCAAGCGCTCGACCTGCGCCGGGACGCGGCGGCACGCGGGATTCCGCTGCGTCTCGTCTCGCAGGGTGACGGCGCGCGCCTGGGTGAGTTCGACGTGTCCGTGCTCTGGCCACCCCCGGGTGCGCGCTACTCCGCCGCCAACCGCGCCTCGCTCGTGCTGCGAGTCGAGGGGCCGGACGGCTGCGCGCTGCTCCCGGGTGACGTTCCGGCGAGGGTCGAGCGGCAGCTCGACGGTCCCCGATCCGACTGCGCGGTGTTGAAGCTGGCGCACCACGGCAGCGGGTCGTCGACGGGAGCAGCCCTGCTGGCGCGCGAACGTCCATGGGTCGCGGTGGCCAGTGCGGGGCGGCGCCGGCGTGCACCGCTTCCGCACGCCGACGTCCGCGCGCGCCTCGACGCCGCGCTCGTCACGCTCTGGGAGACGCACCGCCACGGGGCGGTGCACGTTCGCTTCACGCCGCACGGGCTCGTTGTGACGCCGTTTCTCCCCTAAGCTCCGCTCGTGGCGAAGCGTCCGGCGGACATGGATGTCGAGCAGTGGCAGGTGGAACGGGCGCGCGTCTGGCGCCGGCGGAACTGGGTGCTGAACGGCCTGATGCTCGCGGTGATCGTCGCGATCTACCTGAGGAACTGCGTCTAGCGCGAGCGCAGGATCTGTCGCGCCGCCTGGCGCAGGTCGTCGGTGAGCGCCACGCCTGGCGGCAGCTCCTCGGGCGAGATCGGCTTGCCGGTTCGCACGCACACCGCGCGGCAGCCCGCGGCCAGGGCCAGCTCTGCGTCGGTCGCCGCGTCGCCGATGACCCAGCTCCGCGCGAGGTCCGCGCCGAGCTCGCGCTCGGCGCGTTGGAGCATTCCCGTCGCGGGCTTGCGGCAGTTGCAGCGCGCGTCGGGGAGGTGCGGACAGAAGTAGGTCGCCTCGATGCGCACGCCGCGTGTCTCCAGGTCCGAGATCAGCTTCGCCTGCAGGGCCTCGTAGTCCGCGGGTGCGTAGTAGCCGCGCCCCAGGCCCGACTGGTTGGTCACGATGGCGAGTGCACGGCCGGCCGACTGCAGCTCCGCCAGCCCGGCGGCCACGCCCGGCAGCAGGGCGTAGTCCTCGATGCGGTGCAAGTAGCCCGGATCGTGGAGCAGGGTGCCGTCGCGGTCCAGGAAGACGAAGGGGCGCCGGTTCACGAGCCCGCTTCCGGGCAGTCCGCGGCCGGGGCGCGATGGCCCGGCGACGCGCGGTGTGCGGCGATGAACGCCCGCAGGTCACCGCCGAGGTCGCGCAGCTCGGCCTCGAGGCAGGGCCCCATCCGCGTGTAGGTGCGGCGGGCCAGGATGTAGCTGTTCGAGAGCGGGGCGCTCGGGAACGACGCGTAGCGGTCCGACTCCCACTCCTCCTGGTCGAAGAGGGGTCCCTGGTAGCGCGCGAACACCTCCTTGCGGCGTTCGCGCGCCTCCTCCGGCGAGTCCACGTCGGCGTAGAGCGTCTCGAGCTCGTGGTAGAGCGCGTCGATCAGCGCGACGAAGCGGCTGCGGTCGGCGTAGATCCTCCGCACCTCGTCGAGCGTCTCGCCGTCGTCGGCCAGTAGCTCGACGGTCGCGTGGTGTGCGACGAAGCTGGCGAGCGCCTCGTTGTAGTCCGGGTCTCCGGGCACGAAGACGGTCTCGTGGACCTGTTCGTGCAGCGCGACGTCGAGCAGGTCGGCTTCGGGCCAGCGCAGGGCCTCGGTCGGGATCGGGTCGTCGAACCAGCCGAGCGTGCTGTACATGAGGGCGGGCCGCACGTAGGCGTCGTTGCCCGCCGCCGCCAGCCGGTCCGCGAACGCGTGCGCGCGGCCGGCGTCGAAGTAGCCGCGGTACGAGATGCGCCCGGTAACGGGGAACCACCAGGTGATGGGTTCGAGGCGATCGGCGGGCGCTGCGGTCACCACCTGCACCGCGCTGCGGGAGTCGCGGTCGATCACGTGCCGGTAGCTGGTGGACGCGGCCAGGCCCAGGCGCTCGCCGAACGCCTGCGCGCGGCGAACCGTCTCGAGACCGCGCTGCTCGGCTTCGGGGAGTGCGGCGATGCGCGCGTCGGTGAGCGGCTCGCGATCGAGCAGGTGGCGCATCTGTCCCAGGCTCACGTGCACCAGGTAGCTGGCCGTGTTGTTGCAGCCGGGCAGGGACAACGCCAGCGAAGCGACCATTCCCCCGCGAAGCCAGCGGGCTGCGCGAGCCTGGCTGCGATGGCCGGGAGTGTTCGCCGGACTCGACTTCCTCGTCATGTACGGCGAGGTTAGGGAAAAAGCCGGCGCCTTTCTGCGCGCACGGCGGGCTAGCGCCTGCGCAGCCGACGGAATCCTAGGAGTCCGGTGCCGAGCAGGAGCAGCGTGGCCGGCTCGGGAACCGAGCCGCCTTCAGAGAAGGCGACCTCGCCAATCGCGCAGGCCTGGAAGCCCGTTCCGCCGGGCTGCGGACAGTCCGACATGACGAAGCGGACGAACCGCGTGTTCGTCGGGCTGAAGCTGAACACCTGCGCCTCGTAATCCACGCCGGAGGGGTTGTTCGCGGGCATGAGGCCCAGGGCGAGCGTGGAGAAGGAGACGCCGTCCGTCGACCAGAACAGGCTCAGCTCTTCGATGCCGGCGCCGTCCTCGTTCCACAGGGCCAGGCGATCGAGGAGGTACAGAGCGCCCAGGTCGTAGGTCACGGTGGCGGTCGTCTCGTCCTGCTCGCCGAACCACTCGCGGTTGAAGAACTCGTGATCGTGCAACGGAGTCAGCGCCAGGTAGTCGTCGAAGTCCGTGACGCCACTCGTGAAGGAGTCGCTCAACCCGTTCTGGTTCAAGGTGTCATCGATGGAGCCGAAGCCGGGTCCGCCGAGCTCGATGCTGGCCGAGATCGGGGAGCGGATGAACGAGGCGGCTGCGGGCCCGGCGCTCGCGAGGAGGCTCGTGGCCAGCAAGAGCAGGGCGGTTCTCCCTAGGCGCGAGATCCTCATGCTTTCTCCGTTCCAGAATTGGCGGTCATGTCTGTGGCCACAACGAAACCTGCTTCATCCACGGTTGCGTGTTCGAGAGGTGGACCTGCACTAGATGTGTGGGCGGTCGTCGAGAAAGGTGTCGGGACGACGGGCACCGGCGCGGCCGCCGTGCTACAGCCCCGGGGCGACAACAGGGCGAAGGTGTTCGCCCCGGAGATCCTGCAGGCATCGTGACCACGACGTGGGCGCTTCGAATCGATCTTCCGCCGGGCGATCGGGATTGGCTGGTGGCGGAGTTCTGGTCGCTCGGGACACTCGGTCTCGAGGAGACCGACGACGGCTTGGTCGCCTACTTCGCCGGCGACGACCCGCCCGCGGCCGCTTTGGAGGTCGCCGAGCGCATCGCCGGCGTCCGCGCGCACCCGGCCGAACGCGTGCCGGCCCGGGACTGGGAGACCGAGTGGCGTCGCGGGCTCGCGCCTCGCCGGGTCGGTCCGCTGTGGATCCGGCCATCCTGGTGCGAGTCGCAGGGCCGGCCCGAGCTGGTGATCGACCCGCAGCAGGCGTTCGGGTCGGGGGAGCACGCCACGACGCGCCTCTCGTTGGCGTTGCTGCTCGACGGCTTCGCGCCCGGTGAGCGCGTGCTCGACGTCGGGACCGGGAGCGGCATCCTGCTGCTGGGAGCGCTCCGCCTGGGCGCGAACGGCGTCGGACTCGACGTGGATCCCGTCGCGTGCCGGAACGCGGCCTCGAACGCGCGGGCCAATGGCCTTCCCGCGCGGTTCTTCTGCGGCACGCTCGACGCGCTGGCGCCCGGCGCGCGTTTCGACCGCGTGGTCGCGAACATGCTGCTCGGTCGCCTCGAGCCGCTGCTGGAACGGCTCCGCGCGCACGCGGGCGGGCTGCTCGTGCTGTCGGGCTACCTCGAGTCCGAGGCGCCGCGCGTACACGCCGCCATGCAGGCTCCCAGGTGGACGCTCACGCGCGAGCTGCGCGAGGCGCAGTCGGGAGACGTGTGGTGCGCGTCGGTCTGGAGTCCGCCGTCAGGCGCGTGACCGCCAGTCGTCCAGCAGGTCGTCCAACGTCGACTCGAAAGGGTGAGCCGGCTCCCAGCCGAGAGCGCGGATCCGCGTGGGGTCTCCGACCAGTCCCACCGCTCCCTCCGGCAGCGCCTCGAAGCGGGCAGCGTCGACCTCGACGCGTAGCTCGCGCCGCGCGCGTGACACCAGGTAGTCGAGCACCGACCGGATGCTGCGCGGCTGCCCGCTGCACACGTTGTAGACGCCTCCGCGCTCACCGCGCTCGAGCAGCAGCCGGTAGGCGCGGACGACGTCGCGCACGTCGCTGAAGTCGCGGATCGCCTCCAGGTTCCCGACGCGAACGACCGGTTCGCCGCCGCCTCGCTCGAGCAGGGCGACCTGCCGCGCGAAGTCCGACTCGGCGTACACGGGCGGCCGTCCCGGCCCGCTGTGATTGAACGGACGCACGCGGACGGCGTCGAGTCTCTCGCGCTCCACGGCCAGCGCCACGCGCTGCTCGGCCGCGGCCTTGGTCGCGGCGTAGGGATTCGGAGGCCGCAGCTCCGCCGTCTCGGCGGCGGGTGGGTCGTCGCGCGACTGCCTGCCGTACACCTCGCCGCTGCTCACGTAGAGCAGGCGCGTGTGCGGGGATGCCTCGAGGATCGCGGCGACCAGGTGGTCCACCGCGGTGTAGTTGACGGCCAGCGCCTCGTCCGGGTCTCGCGCGGCCTCGCGCGGCACTGCGACGGCGGCCAGGTGCACGACCGCGCGGGGCTGGGTGTCGCGCAGCACCTCGAGCAGCGCGCCGCGCCGCCGCAGGTCGGCCTCGACCGGCTCCGCGTGGGCGCTCGCTGCCTCCGCGCTCGGAAGCGGCGTGCCGGGCTTGTGCACGGCGATCACCGGAACGTACGCCGCGGCGAGCTCCGGAACCAGCCACGAGCCGACGAAGCCCTCGGCGCCGGTCACGACGACGGGCGCGCCGTTCGCCGTCGTCACGCGTCCGGCCCTCAGCTGCGGCCGTAGTCGTCGGAGACGCGGACGACGTCGTCGAGCTCGGGCGTCGACACCTCGACGAGCTCGCAGTCTTCGAGCGCGGTGAAGCGGTGGCGGCGGCCCGTCGGGATGCGGGCGCTCTCGCCCGGCGCCAACTCGCTCACGACGAGCTCGCCCGCGTCGTTCTCGAGCTCGAGCTGCAGCCGGCCCGCGACCACGCGAATCGACTCGTCCTTGATCTCGTGGTACTGCAGCGAGAGGCGCTTGTCCTTGCGGATCGCGAGGATCTTTCCGACGTAGCGCTCGGTCTCGGCCCAGATCTCTTCGTGACCCCAGGGCTTGTCGACGCGGCGCGGCATGCGGCGAGGGTAGCACCCGAAGTGCTACCCTCCAGCGCGCTCGACGGGGGCGGAGGGTGCGATGCGCGTCGGTGTGGCCGGACTGAACGGAGCGGGCAAGACCGAGGTCGTCCGCTTCTTCGAAAGGCGCAGCTTCTACCCGGTGTCGCTCTCCGACGTGATCCGCGAGGACCTGGCCACCGACGACTTGGAGCCGACGCGCGAGCACATGATCGTTCGCGGGCGCGAGTTGCGCGAACGGCACGGTCCCGCGGTGCTGGCCGAGCGCGTGATCGCCACGTTGCCGGCGGACCGCCATCACGTGATCGACTCGATTCGCCACCCCGCCGAGGTCGAGGCGCTCAAGGGGGCGGGGAGCTTCGCGCTGCTCTGGGTCACGGCCGACGTGCGGACCCGCTTCGAGCGCAGCCAGGCGCGAGGCCGCCGCGGCGACGGTGACACGCTGCAGGAGTTCGAGGCCCTCGAGGCGCGCGAGCTGGCGAGTGCCGACGGGGCGGCCCAACAGTTGTTGGCGGTCGCCGCGTTGGCCGACGAGACCGTCCCGAACGACGGCGACCTGCTCGAGCTGGAGGGCCGGCTCGACGTGCTGGTGCGGAGCGCCTTGCTGTTTCGGGAGCGTCCCGGATGGGACGAATACTTCATGAACCTGGCGACCGTCGTCGCGTCTCGCTCGAACTGCGTCAAGCGCATGGTGGGCGCCCTGGTCGTGGCCGACCGCCGCGTGATCTCGACCGGCTACAACGGCACACCGCGCGGCGTTCGGAACTGCAACGAGGGCGGGTGTCCGCGCTGCAACGGTGGAGCCGAAACGGGCACGCGGCTCGACGAGTGCCTGTGCAGCCACGCCGAGGAGAACGCGATCACGCAGGCGGCGTACCACGGAGTGTCGGTGCGGGGCGCCACGCTCTACACGACGTTCTCTCCGTGTCTCATGTGCACGAAGATGACGATCAACGCGGGCATCCAGGAGGTCGTCTACGGCACGAGCTTTCCGCTCGAGGACGTGAGCTCTTCGCTGCTGCGCGAGGCCGGGATCAAGGTCCGGCGCCAGGACGAGCCGCGCTAGCTCGGCTCGCGGGAGCCCTGCGCCAGCTGGAACGCGAAGGTGATGCCTTGGCACATGTCGCGCGCGAGCATCGGCATCGCCAGGCCCTGTGCGCCGTCCTGGAAGAGCGGCCAGGCTTCGCGGCCGAGGCCTACGACCACGGTCTCGACCTGGAGCGCCTCCAGGTGGTCGAGGAACCGCGCCAGGCCGGCGGCGGCGACCGCCTCCATTCGGACCCCGGTCACGTCGACGACCGCGATCTCGATCCGCTCCGAGTCGAGGTCGGAGGCGACCATCTCGAGCGCCGCTTCGCCGTCGGCCGGGCCCGAGTAGGGGAGGATCATGACCGGTCCCCAGACGTGCACGGCCGGCGACATGGGGTCGAAGCCGCCGAACATGTCGCCTTCGATCTCCGCCTCGTCCCCGGGCGCCAGGATCTCTGCGCCGTCGGGAAGCTCCGCCACGCGGTGGGCCGCCGCTTCGCGGAGGGCCGACAGGTCGAGCATCGGCAGAAGCTCCGCGATCCAGGGGTCCCCGTCGCGCTGCCAGTCCTCCACCGTGCGCGCCACGAAGCGGCAGCACGCGCCGCCGTGCGCAATGCACTCGATCTCGCGCACCAGCAGGGGCTGGCGGAGGATCTCGCTGTACCAGCCCGCCGCGTAGCCCGCGCTCAGGTAGCAGCTCGGCTCCGGAGCCGGGCGGCCCTGGGCCGAGTGGATGCGAGCCTCGAGCGAGCCCGAGAGCGCACCCGAGAGCGCATCGGTATGCGGCTCTCCGGTCTCGCAGTCGGGCACGAAGAGGAGCGGCAGCCCGGGCCCGGCCAGGCGTGGACGCGGATCGTCGGCGGCGAAGCCCTGCGCCACGCGCAGGCCGTCCACCAGCCCCTCGGTGAAGCCCAGCGCGTAGAGCACGGCGGCGCCGCGTTCCTCGCCGCTCGTCTCGAAGACCTCGTCGCGAAGCGCGGCCAGGTGGGCCGGATCCTCGAGCGCGGGCCGGCTCTCGATCGTGTAGTGAAGCGCGTCGCTCACGTGCGGTCTCCGATGTCGCCGAGGAAACAGTCGAGGTCGAACTTGGAAGTCCGTTCCAGAAAGCCGTCTCCCTCTCGTTCTGCGATCTCGAGAAAGCAGTCCGCGACCCCGGGGTCAAACTGCGATCCCTTGAACCGCTCGATCTCGTCGCAGACGGCGTCCATGGGGAGCGCGCGCCGGTACGGACGGTCCGAGGTCATCGCTTCGACGGTGTCCGCCACCAGCAGGATGCGGCTCGGGTAGGGGATGGCGCTGCTGCGCAGGCGGTCGGGGTAGCCGCGCGCGGAGCCGTCGTACCACTCGTGGTGGTGCCGCACGCACGAGACCACGTCACCCAGGAAGCTGACGGGCTCGAGGATGCGCGCGCCGATCTGCGCGTGCTTCTGCATGTGCGCGTACTCCTTGCGAGTGAGCCGGCCCGGCTTGCCGAGGATGGCGTCGGGGATTCCGATCTTCCCGATGTCGTGCAGCAGCCCGGCCAGGTACAGGCGCTCTACGAACGCGCGGTTCGAGCCCAGCCGCTCGGAGATGCGGGCGGCGTACACCGCCACGCGCTCGGAGTGGCCGCGCGTGTAGCTGTCCTTGGCGTCCACGGCCTCGGCCAGCGCGCGCACCGTCTCGACGTAGGCGCGGCGCAGCTCGACGTGCTTCTGCTTCACCTCCTGCGTGCGCTCGCGGACCCGCTCTTCCAGCCCTTCGTTCATGCGCTGGAGCTCGACGTTCTGCTCGTGTCGCAAGCGGCCGAGCCGCTCGATCTCGCGCCGCATGTCGTAGGTCTCGAGTCCCTGCCGCAGCGTCGCCCGCAGCTCGTCGTCGTTCCACGGCTTGGTCAGCAGGCGATACACCTCGCCGTCGTTGATCGCGGCGACGGCCACGTGCATCTCGGTGTAGCCGGTCAGGAGGATCCGGATGGTGTCGGGGAATCGCTCGCGGATCTGCGACAGCAGGGTGGTCCCGGGCGTACCCGGCATCTGCTGGTCCGAGACGACCACCGCCACCGGCTCGCTCTCGAGAATCCCGACGGCCTTCTCGGGGGTGTCCGCGGTGCGGACGTCGTAGTCCTCGCCGCGGCAGATCCGGGCCAGCGCCTTCAGGATCTTCGGCTCGTCGTCCACGAAGAGGATGCGGTTCGTGCTCGTGCTCATCTGGGCGCGGATGCTTCAAGAGGCGTGCCCTTGCGAGCCGCGGGGGCCGCGCCACGCTCGCCAGCGGTGATCACGCTGCAGGACGCGTGCGATCGCGCGCTTCTGCGAACCGCGTGCATGCCCGCTGCCGGCGGAATCTCCATCCCGGGTGCGGGACGCTTCTGCACGCTCGTGCTGGGAACTGCGCGCGCGTCACGCGGGCCTTGCGCGGGCGGGCGTCGGCAGGTGCGCTGCGAAAGCCGGTGCCATCGCGGCCGCAGGGGTGCGGCGGCCGGGGCGGGGGCTCGCGCGCGCGTCCCGGCTTCGGGAATTCCCGCTTCCGGGACGGGTGTGGAATGGCCTGACCGCCCGGTCTACGATGCGCACGTGAAGGCGATCTCGATCGAAGGCTCCGGGAAGGATGCGCGGCTGGTACTCGGCGAGACCGCCGAGCCGGAGCCCAGTGAACACGACGTCGTGATCGAGATCGCGGCCACCGCCGTGAACCGCGCCGATCTGCTCCAGCGGCAGGGCCTGTACCCGCCGCCGCCCGGAGCCTCACCGGTCCTCGGGCTGGAGTGTGCGGGCACCGTGTCGGCCTGTGGAAGCGAGGTGCGCGGCCTCGTCCCTGGAGACCGCGTGATGGCGCTGCTGGCCGGCGGTGGCTACGCGGAGCGCACCGCGGTCCACGCGGGCTCGGTCATGCCGATTCCCGAGAACCTGGATTTCGAGCAAGCCGCGGCTGTTCCCGAGGTCTTTCTCACGTGTCACTTGAACTTGTTCCAGCTGGCGGACCTGCCCACTGGGGGGTGGGCGCTGGTGCACGGTGGGGGTAGCGGGATCGGCACCGCCGCCATCCAGCTGATCCGCGCGGCGGGAGCGCGCGTGATCGTCACCGCGGGCAGCGACGCCAAGTGCGCCCGCTGCCTGGAGTTGGGCGCGGACGAGGCCATCAACTACCGGCAGGGCGAGTTCGCCGAGCGGGTCACCGAGCGAAGTGGTGGCGGCGTGGACGTGGTCCTCGACTCGATCGGCGCGCCCTACCTGGCGCAGCACCTGAAGTGCCTGGCCATCGGCGGACGGCTGGTGCTGATCGGCCTGATGGGCGGGGCGCGGACCGAGGTCAACCTGGGGCTCGTGGTGGCGAAGCGCCTGCAGGTGATCGGCTCGACGTTGCGCGCGCGGCCGGCCGGCGAGAAGGCGGAGATCGTCCGCGGCTTCGTCGAGCGGTTCGGCGACGCGCTGGCCAGCGGAGACATCCGGCCCGTCGTCGACCGCGTGCTCCCGCTCGAGAAGGCGCAGGAGGCGCACGACCTGCTCCAGAGCAGCGAGCACTTCGGCAAGGTCGTCCTGCGCGTCTAGAACAGGGACGGCGCGGGATCGGGGGCGGGCTCGATCAGCCTGGGCCCATCGTGCTCGACCGAGTTGACGAGTGTCGAGACGACTCGCTTCTCGAAGTGCTCCGGTCCGAGCGGCGTGAGCAACGCGCGCAGGGCCTCGGGGTCCTGTAGCTCGGGGTCGAGCCAGGCGGCCTCGTTCTCGGGCGCCAGGATCACGGGCATCCGGTCGTGAATCGGAGCCAGCGCCGAGTTCGCCGGCGCGGTCACGATCGTGCAACTCGTGATCGGCTCTGCGCCCTCGGCCATCGGGCGCCAGTGCGCCCACAGCCCGGCCATGGCGAAGAGGTTCCCGCCCCTCAGGTGCAGGAAGTAGGGCGTCTTGGGGTTCTTTCCGTCGTTGACGCGCCACTCGTAGAAGCCGTCCGCGGGAATCAGGCAGCGATGCGTGCGGAAGGCGTCGCGGTAGGCGGGACGCTCCGCCAGCGTCTCGACGCGCGCGTTGATCATGAGCGGCAGCTTGGCGCCGTCCTTGGCCCAGTGCGGGATCAGGCCCCAGCGCAGCGTCCGCGCCTCGCGCGCGGTCCCCGCGTCTCGCGTGTTCACGAGCACGGCCAGCGCCTGCTGCGTCGGCGCGATGTTGTAGCGCGGCGCCAATTCCGGGATGCCGTCCAAGTCGACCTCGAAGCGCTGCGCGATGAAGTCCTTGGGCGAGTGGAGGGTAAAGCGGCCGCACATCTCGGCTCCATTCTAGCCAGTGTCGTGGCTGTCCAGCGTGTCGTGCCGACTCGGCTCCTGGCATTTCGGAGCGACGGGGAAGACCCTCAATCCTCTCGCTCGCCGAACCGAAAAGCCGGGGAGCGATGGGTATCGACGTGCGTGCATTCGGCTTCCTGGCGGCGTGGGTCGTGCTCCTGCTCCTCGTCCAGTCGGCGCAGGGTCAGGAGGCGGCCACGACCCGTGCGGCCCCCCCTGTCGAGGCTGTCGCCCCCGCTGCGCCGTCCACGCCTGACGCCGCGAACCCGGCGCAGGCGCGTGTAGACGGGCCGCGCCCGATCGACGTGCTGGCCGAGCGCATCCCGGAGCGTTGGCGCCGGCGCGGCCGGTTCCTGCGCGACCGCTGGGCTCCGAGCGTCGAGCATGGGCTCCTGAGCGCGTTGGATCGCGCGCCGACCGGACTGCGTCCGGCTCTGCGCCGCTGGAGCGAGCGCGTCACCGAGACGCGCGGCCGCCGCCTCGGCCTGGCGCTGGCCGGGGGGTTGCTCCTCGTCCTGGCGATCTGGCGGATTGCCAGGCGGCCCGGTGACGTCGTCGTGTCGCTCGAGTACCCGTCGGAGCTAAGCGGCAGCTTCAGCGTCTACCTGACGCGCCGCCGCCGGTCCTCGATCGAGTCACGCAAGCAGCGCGCGGAAAACCGCGAGAGGGCGTCGACCGCTCGCGAGCACCACGCGGTCGCGCGCGAGACCCAGTTCCGGGGCGTTGCCCCCCGGAGCTACTGGCTCACGGTCGAGGGTACGCTTCGCGAGCCCGGCTCCGAGGCGGCGCTGCTCGAGCCCTTCGAGTCGCGCCAGATCGAGGTCCGGTCGGGCCGCACCGAGCGGGTCGGGCTCGACTTCAGGCCGCGCGCCTGCCCGGTCGAGCTGCAGGTGATCTGGGATGCGCGATCCGTGCAGGACGCGTCGGTCGCCGTCTCGGGGCACCCCGACATGCTTCGATTTGCGCGCGGCGGCCGTGCGCAGCTCATGCTGCCGCTCGGCACCCACCGCATCGCGATCGGGAGCGGCGACCGCGTGGCCGAGCTCGAGCTCGAGCTGACCGACTTCCAGGCGCACACGCTGACGGTCGACCTGGGGCGGCCCGATCACATCGTCTTCAAGGGCTGCCCCGGTGCGGTCACGCCCTACCTCAAGGGAGACCTCCAGGCGGCCGCGCAAGCTCTCGACCGCGACGGTCAGAACGACCTGGCCTGCCGGCTGAAGGCGCGAATGCTGGCGGCCAGCGGCCGCGCCGAACGCGCCGCCGAGTACCTGGAAGAGGTCGGCCTGTTCCGCGACGCGGCCCAGCTGCGCGAGTCGCTCGACGACCTGCTCGGCGCGGCGTCCTCGTTCCAGCGTACCGGAGACCGGGGCGACCAGACGCGGGCGATCGAGTTGCTGCAGCGCGTGGACTCCGACGATCCGAACTACGGCGCCGCCTGTCACCTGCTGGCCGAGGCGCTCGAGGAGCGGGGCGACTTCGAGGGCGCGGCGAGCTGGCTCGAGCGCACGATCGAGGCGCAGGAGGGGGACGCCCCGAGCCACGAGATGCAGGCGCGCCTGGCCGGACTGGTGGAGCGCAGCGGCGACCTGGCGGGTTCGCTCGACATGCTCCAGAAGATCCAGGGTGAGGATCCGGAGTTCCCGAACCTGGTCACGCGCATCGACGAGCTGCGGAAGAAGCTCTCGGCGGGACGCGCGGCGCCGACCTTCTCGGCGGCCGGTGCGGGGGGCCACGAGAACCCCGAGGCCGCCGGGCGCTACGAGATCCTGGAGCAGGTCGGCCGCGGTGGAATGGCCGTCGTGTTCAAGGCGCGAGACCGCCGGCTCGGCCGGGTGGTCGCGCTGAAGAAGCTGCCCGAGAACCTGCGGGACCACCCGCAGGTCGTCGAGTTGTTCGTACGCGAGGCTCGCGCCGTGGCGGCGCTGAACCATCGCAACATCGTCACCATCTTCGATGCGGACCGCGAAGACGACACCTACTTCATCACCATGGAGCTGCTCGAGGGCTGCTCCGTCTCGCAGTTGCGGCGCCAGCACGGAAGGCTCAACGTCCGCGACGCCTCGATGCTGTGCCGCCAGGTCTGCTCGGGCCTCGCCTACGCGCACGAGCGCCGCATTCCTGACGCGCGACCGCATCGTCAAGATCATGGACTTCGGCCTGGCCAAGATGCTGGAAGAGGTGCGGCGCCAGACGACGGTCGTGGGCGGGACGCCGTTCTACGTCGCGCCCGAGCAGGTCATGGGGGACGAGGTCGACGGCCGCGCGGACCTGTACTCGCTGGGCATCAGCCTGTTCGAGTTGCTCACCGGCGACGTTCCGTTCCGCGAGGGCGACGTCACGCATCACCACCGCCACACCCCGCCGCCCGATCCGCGCGAGCGCGAGGCGACCATCCCCGACGCGCTCGCCGAGCTGATCCTCGAGATGCTCGAGAAGGACCGCGAGAATCGTCCCGCCGACGCCGACGAGGTGCGCGAACGGCTCGAGCCGTTCACGCAGGGCTAGCCGCTAGCGCCGGCGGGAGCCCGGCTTCTCGAGTACAGGCTCGGTTGGGCATCCGGCCCTTCCAGGGGCCACGACATGACCTTCAATCGGCCTGCCCGCTCGTAGCTCGCCAGCAGGCCTCTCGGGCCGAAGACGATGGCGTCGCAGCGCTCGGCGAGTCGGACGAGCACTTCGTAGTTGTCGCACACGAGCGACGGCACGGGCGCCTCGCCGCCCTCGAGGGCCGAGTCCGCTGGAGCGGAGAACGTCAGGTACAGAGCGCAGGGTGTCGGGTGGGAGATCCCCTCAGCACCCTACCGGGCCGAGTGCTTCAACGCGCTGAAGCGACGCTTCGCTGCCCTGGATGGCGATGCGGCGCATGAGGTGGCCGAGCTCCTGCCGAGGGGCGGCATCGAGCTCCTGAAGGGGCCAACGATCGCCGTGGGGAGTGGCACGGATCGACTGAGTCGCCGCGATAGACTGGGGCGACCCGTGGCCCTGTTCGGCTGATCTCGTCGGCCCTCGCGGGGCTCGTTCGGGGACGAAAGAGACATGCGGGTCGGGTTCGATGAGCCCCCCCGCCAACAAGGAGGTAGGCAATGAGCCGAAGCATCCCGTCGATCGACGTCTTCTGGTCCTTTCGCAGCCCCTACTCGTATCTCGCTACGGGCCGGCTCGTGGATCTTCATGCCCGCTACGAGCTCGACGTGCAGGTGCGTCCCGTGCTCCCACTCGCGGTTCGCACGCCCGAGTTCTTCAAGGGCGTGAATCCGCTCTTTCCCCGGTACCTCGTCCGGGACATCCTCCGGCTAGGCGACTTTCACGAGATTCCCATTCACTGGCCGCGGCCCGATCCGGTCGTCATGAGTCCCGACGGAAGCTACCCCTCCGAGCAGCCACACATTCACCGGCTGACCCGCCTCGGCGTCGCCGCCGCGGAGCGCGGCCGCGGCCTTCCGTTCCTGGAGCAGGTCTCGAAGATCATCTGGGACGGGAGCATCGACGGCTGGAACGAGGGCGACCACCTCTCCGCTGCGGCCGGTCGGGCGGGGCTCGACCTGGAGGATCTCGACGAGCAGATCGAGAAGGACCCACAGCACTTCATCGACTCGATCGAGGGCAATCAGGACGCGCTCGAGGCCGCCGGCCACTGGGGCGTGCCGACGATGGTGTTCGACGGCGAGCCCTTCTTCGGTCAGGACCGGCTCGACCTTCTCCTCTGGCGCCTGAAGGACGCCGGCCTGCAGGAACGCGGATGATGATTCGGAGCTCGGGACACGGGAGAAAGACGATGGAGATGGGGCTCTTGATGTTTCCGAGTCCGACCGGATCCGCCGCCATGGCCCAGACGGCCGAGGAGCTCGGCTTCGGCAGCGTCGTCTACGCGGACACGCAGTGCCTGACGCCGGAGGTCTGGAGCCAGCTCATGCTCGTCGCGGCAGCAACGGAGCGCATCGAGATCGGAACCGGGGTGACGAACCCGGTGAGCCGCGACCCCTCGGTCACGGCGTCCGCGGCGCTGGGTCTGCAGGTCGCGAGCGGCGGCCGCGTAGTGCTCGGTATCGGACGTGGCGATTCGTCGATGGCGAAGATCGGTCGGCGCCCGGCGTCTCCCGCGGACTTCGATCTGTACCTCCAGCGCTTGCGGGCGTACCTGGACGGCCAAGAAGTCGAACGCGAAGGTAGCCCGAGCCGGATCGAGTGGCTCGACGACTGCGAAGTCCCGCGCGTTCCGATCGAGGTGGCCGCGACGGGCCCGAAGGTGATCGACATCGCCGCGCGCCGTGCGGACCAGATCTGCTTCGCGGTCGGCGCCGACACCGAGAGACTCGGTGAGGCCATCGCCCACGCGCGGCGCTCCGCCGAGGCCGCCGACCGGGATCCGGATACGCTGCGCTTCGGCGCGTTCGTCAACTGCGTCATCCACGCCGACCGCCAGGTGGCGCGCGAGGCCATCCGCGGCGGGCTCTCCGTGTTCGCCCACTTCTCGGGCTTCAAGGGGATGGACATCGAGTCGTTGCCGGAAGGCGTGCGGAAGGCCGCTCGCGATCTGCGCACGGGCTACGACATGGCCAATCACGCCGTCGCCACCGGTGACCACGCCCAGGCTCTCGATGCGGACTTCATTCACCGCTTCGGCATCGCGGGCCCGGTGGACGAGGCGATTACACGCTTCGAGGAAATTCGGGACACGGGCATCGACTTCGTGCGGGTCGTTCCGGGCTCCCGCGACATGCCGCGTGACGTTGCCGCGCTCTCGATCCAGGCCCTCGGCAAGCTGGCGGCGAAGCTCGCGAACGCGTCGTGAGCCGGATCAGGGGAGGATGGTGATGCCTACTCGAGAGAGGCCGGAACTGCTGGGATCGCCGGGCTCTCTGATTGCGAATGCCCAGTCCGCCGAGGCGGGTAGAGAGAGCTTTGTAACCGAGATCGACGACGCGCTGAGCGGAACCGGCTGTGACGCACTGTTTCGGGACTGACTCGGCGAGCGGGTCGGCGTCCGGTATCGCACCGCAGGCTTCTCAGAGTTCGGGCGAGCGGATGACGACCAGCTTCTCGACCTGCATGTCGTCGAGCGTGTAGGGGATGCCGCCGGTGCCGAAGCCGGACTCGCGCAGCCCGGCGAACGGCATCCAGTCGACTCGAAAGGCCGTGTGGTCGTTTACCATGACGGCCGCCGCGTCCAACCGGCCCGACACGCGCAGCGCCGTGTCGATGTCGCGGGTGAAGACGGCCGCCTGGAACGCGTAGGGCAGGGAGTTCGAGCGCTCCACCGCGACGTCGAGCGTGTCCACCGGGTAGACGCAGACGACCGGCCCGAAGACCTCGAGCGTACTCACCTCGACGTCGGGCGGCGGGTCGAAGAGCACCGTCGGCGCGTAGCAGCGCTCGGTGAGCGGATCGCCCCCGCACAGGACCTCGGCGCCCGCTCCCGCCGCGCCGCGCACCCAGCCGTGCACGCGCTGCACCTCGGTCGGGCGGATCAGCGGCCCGACCTCGGTCTGCGGGTCCGTCGGGTCCCCCACGCGGAGCACGCGTCCGGCGGCGGCCAGGCGTTCGGCGAGGTCGCGCGCGACGGACCGGTCGGCGAAGATGCGCTGAACCGACACGCACACCTGGCCCGCGTGGTAGAAGCCGCCCTTTGCCAGCAGGGTCGTCGCGTCGTCGAGGTCGGCGTCCGCGGCGACCACCACGGGCGCGGCGCCCCCGTGCTCGAGCGCGCAGCGCGCGCCGGGAGCGAGCTGCGAGCGGAGCATCCAGCCCACCTGTCCGCTCCCGATGAAGCTGAAGAACGCCACGCGGGGATCGCGCACGAGCGCCCCCGCGACGTCGAGGTCGGTCGTCAGCAGCGCCTGTCCCCAGGCCTCGGGAAGTCCCGCCTCGTGCAGGATCTGAACCACGCGCATGCACGAGAGGGGCGTCGCTTCGGCAGGCTTGACGATGAAGGGGCAGCCGGCCGCCACCGCCGGACAGACCTGGTGCACGATCAGGTTGACCGGGTGGTTGAACGCGCTGAACGCCAGGACCACGCCGATCGGCTCGTGCCGCGTGAAGGCGAGCCGTCCCTGCGAGGCGGCGTTGATCCCCATGGGGACCATGCGGCCGGCGCGGGTCCGCAGCAGGTCGACGCATCCGCGCACGCCGTCGAGGGCGCGGTCGACCTCGACGTACGAATCCGCCAGCGGCTTGCCGCCCTCGCGCGCCGCTTCGAGCGCAAGCTCCTCGCGCCGCCCGCGCATCAGTTCCGCGGTCCGCTCGAGGATCTCGATGCGCGTCGTCTCGGGCAGCCAGGCGTCCCGGTCGCGGTACAGCGCGTGGGCGCGGGCGAGCGCGATCTCGACCGCGTCCCGGCCCGCGGTGTCGATCGTCGCGATGACCGAGCCGTCCCAGGGCGCGTCGACCTCGGTGGGCGTCGGGGCGGGGCTCGCACCCGGCACCAGCAGCGGAAAGTGCTCCGGCATCTCAGATCCGCTGCGCGAGTTCGCCGAGCTTCGCGGTCAGCTTCATGTTCTCGGAGTAGTCGACCGGGCAGTCCACGATCACCACCGTGTCGTCGTCGAGCGCGCGCCGCAGGGTCGGGACCAGGTCGGCGGCGCTCTCCACGCGGTACCCCCGCGCTCCGAAGCTCTCGGCGTACTTGACGAAGTCCGGGTTGGTGAACTCGATGTGGCTCGGCCGGCCGAAGCGCCGGTTCTGGTGCCACTCGATCAGTCCGTACTTGCCGTCGTTCCAGATCAGCACGACGATCGGCGTCCCGATCCGCAGCGCCGTCTCGATCTCCTGCGAGTTCATCATGAAGCCGGCGTCGCCGGTGACGGCCACGACCTTGCGGTCGGGCCGGACGAGCTTCGCGGCGATGGCCCCCGGCAAGGCGATCGCCATCGAGGCGAAGCCGTTCGAGATGATGCAGGTATTGGGCGCCTCGGCCTCGTACATGCGCGCCATCCACATCTTGTGCGCGCCGACGTCGCTGATCACGATGTCCTCGTCGCCGAGCACCTGCCGCAGGTCCCAGACGATCTTCTGCGGCTTCACCGGGAAGGACGAGTCGTTCGCGAAGGCGCTCAGCTCCTCGACGATGACCTCGCGCAGGTCCGTGACCGGACTCGCCCCGCACGGCGTGGCCTGGGCCGCGATCGCCTCGAGCGACTGCGCGATCGCTCCGACCACGCCGACCTCGAGCACGTAGTGCTCGTCCACCTCGGCGGGCGAGGCGTCGATGTGCACCACCTTCTTCTCCTTGTCCGGGTGCCAGAGCTGCGGCGGGTACTCGACCATGTCGTAGCCGACGCAGATCACGACGTCGGCCCGGTCGAAGCCGCAGCCCACGTAGTCGTGCGCCTGCAGTCCGACTGTCCCGAGCGACAGCGGGTGCGAGAAAGGGATCGCTCCCTTCGCCATGAACGTGGTCGCGACCGGGATCTGGAGCCGCTCGGCGAACTCCACCAGCTGAGCCGAGGCCTTTCCTCGGATCACCCCGTTGCCGGCCATCAGGATCGGACTGCGGGCCGACGAGATGACGTCGGCGGCCTGCTTCACCTTCTGCGGAGGCGGGTAGGGCTCCATGGCGGCCTGCACGCGGAGCGGCTCCAGGTCGTCGGCGACCTCGGCCTCGGCCACGTTCTCGGGCAGCTCCATGAACGCGAGGCCGGGCTTCTCGGCCTCGGCCTGCTTGAAGCACTTGCGCACGACCTCGGGGATGATCTCGGGCTCGCGGATCTGCGCGGCGTACTTGCTGATCGGCTCGAAGAGCTGCACCAGGTCCAGGTGCTGGTGGCTCTCCTTGTGCATGCGGTGCGTGTCGGCCTGGCCGGCGATGGCGACGACCGGCGCGTGGTCCATGTTGGCATCCGCAACGCCCGTGACCAGATTGCACGCGCCGGGGCCGAGCGTGGCCAGGCAGACGCCCGCACGGCCCGTCAGCCGGCCGTACACGTCGGCCATGAACGCGGCGCCCTGCTCGTGGCGCGTCAGCACGAATTCGATCGAGCTGTCGAGCAGCGCGTCCATCACGTCGAGGTTCTCTTCACCGGGAATGCCGAAGATGTACTCGACGCCTTCCTGCTCGAGACAGCGGACGAAAAGCTCGGATGCCTTCATCCCGGCAGCATAGCCCGCGGCGCCGCAGCCCGCGGGCTATCCGGTGCGGTCGTTCGTCAGGATCTCGAAGGCCCGGAGAAGCTCGCGCACCTGGTCTGTGCGGAAGCCCGAGTTCGGCATGCGGACCTTTGCACGCAGGAAGCGGACGCGTTCCTCGCGCGGCATCAGCACGATCTGGCTCAGGACGCCGTCTCCGTGGCAGGCGGTGCAGCGGAACACGAGCAGGGCCGCTTCGATCTTCGGGAGTCGCTCCGCCGGGATGACGGCGCCCGGGTGCTTCTGCATTCGCAGTACGGTCTCGTCGATTCCGCGCATGTCCATGGCGAGTGCCTTCGCGAAGCGACGGTCCGTGTGGCAGGTCGTGCACTGCCGGTCGAGGATCTCTCTTACTCGGAGCGGGCGCAGCATCGCCACGTCTTGCTTCGTCGCGAGCGTGTCCGTCAGGTCATCGACCTCGGCTCGAACGCTCGTCACCTGCTGGATGAGCAGGATGGTCAGGATCAGGTTGACCAGGACGGCAACGCCCACGAGGACACGTCCAGCGATTCCGCGCGTCTCGTCGCCCATCTACGGGGCGCCTTCGGCGTCGTCGAGCGGAGGCTCGCTGTGGATCGGCAGGTTCCGTACGGCCCAGGCGAAGACCAGGATTCCGGCGGCCACGACGCCGAGCGTCGTCATGACCTCTCCCACCGACGGGAAGTAGGTCTGCCAGTGCTTCACCTCCATCGAAACGACGGCCACGTTGAGGCGGTTCAGCAGCACGCCGCCGGCAACCAGCGAGGCAGCTGCGAGCAATCCCCAGCGGCTCTCGCGCACCTCGGGCAGGGAGAAGAGCACGAGCGGAACCAGGAAGCCGGCCACGATCTCGACCCAGAGCGAGAACGACAGCCAGTCGAGCTGGAAGGCGGCGTCCGCGACCCCGCGGTAGGCCACGTCCGCGACCCGCAGCACCAGGTAGATGGAGAGCAGCACCACCTGCCCGCGCGCCAGTCCGGCGAGCAGGTCGAGGCGGGGCTTGCGCCGCGTAAGGTGCGTGGTGAGCACGTGCTCGATCGTGATGATCGCGAGCCCGGCGGAGTAGGCCGAGACCAGGAATAGCGGCGGCAGCAACTCCGACCACCAGCGGGGGTCGACCTTGAGCGGCACGATCGTGAGCAAGGTCCCGAGCGACATCTGGTGGATGTGCGAGAGCGAGACGCCGAGGATCACGACCGGCAGGTAGATCCAGCCGAGCATCTTCCAGATCAGCATCCAGCCGTAGTGCTTGGTGACCACGCGGCCGAACTCCACGAACAGGCATGTGGTGTAGAGCGTCGCGCACCAGGCGACCTCGAACAGCGCAGAAGTGGGTGACCACGACAGGAAGATGAGCCAGCCCATCCACGGACGCCCCAGCTCGATCATCAGGATGATCGCATAGCCGGTGTAGAACAGAAGCCCGATCAGGATCGCGGGTTTCAGAAGCGGTGCGTAGCGCTGCACGCCGAAGATGTCGACGATCAGCGCCATCGTGAATCCCGTGGAGCCGAAGGCGATCATGCTGAGCACGCCGAAGCCGATCCACCAGCCCCAGGGATACGCCTGGTTGATGTTCGCGATCGCGCCGATGCCGAAGGCAAAGCGTACGATCGTGTAGCCGAGCCCGACGAGCGCGATCGCGACGAGGATCGCCCGCCAGTGGGCCGCCGGCCAGGAGCGCTCGGCCGAAGCGGCCACCATCAGTGGTCGTCCTCGATGCCGAGGCGCTTCATCCGGCGCCGCACCACCCACGTCACCAGACTGAAGAATGCGACCAGGGTCACGAAGATCCGAGGCACGAAGCGCAGCGTCTGGTCTGTCAGGTCGGGCAAGGGGGTCTTGGGCAGGCCTGTCTCGTACCCGACGTCGGCGAAAGGAACCGCGGACAGGTGGAAGACGTTCGTGCCCCCGACCTCGTCCGCGCCGTAGATCTCGGGCACGTAGCTGCCCGGCGCGGAGGCGATGCGTCGCTTCGCCTCCGCGAGCATCTCGTCGCGTTCTCCGAAGCTGATCGCGTGCGTCGGACAGACCTGCGCGCAGGCGGGAGTGAGGTCCGCCGCAACCCGGTCCGCACAGAACGTGCACTTGTGGATCTTCGGGAACAGGCTGTCGTAGTCGAACTTGGGGATCAGGAACGGACAGGCCTGCATGCAGTAGCGGCAGCCGATGCAGCGCCACTCGGTGAAGTCGACGGAACCCAGCTCGTTCTTGCTGAGCGCCCCGGTCGGGCACGCGGAGACGCAGGCGGGCTCGGTGCAGTGCATGCAGAGTTGCCGCCCGAACACCCACTCGCCGTGCTCGACGTTCTCGCTGTAGGTGATGAGCGTGTAGTTCTTGTCGTCCAGGTCCTTGGGGTTCTGGTAGCCCGCGCCCGAGAAGAAGGTGGTGTCGTCGGCCGGCAGGTCGTTCCACTCCTTGCAGGCGACCATGCACGCGCGGCAGCCGATGCAGCGCGTGTTGTCCTGGATCATCGCCTTCACGCCCATCAGGCAGTGCCCTTCTTGTGGACGTCGCAGAGGAAAGCCTTGTACTCGGGGATCATCGTGTTCGGGTCGCCGATGTTGGCGGTCAGCACGTTCGCGCTGTCCCCGGGCGCGAGTCCCGCGTATCCCCAGTGCCAGGGCACGCCGATCAGGTCGACATTGCGTCCGTCGACCCAGAAGGGCTGGAGGCGCTCGGTTACGAGCGCATAGACCTCGACCGATCCGCGGGCGCTGCTCACGGTGACGCGGTCGCCGTCCCCGATCCCCTTGCGGCGCGCGAGCTCGGTCCCGATCTCGATGAACGCGTCCGGCGTCAGTCCGACGAGCCACGGCATGTTCCGGCTCATGGCGCCGGTCTGCCAGTGCTCGGACACGCGGTAGGTCGTGGCGACGATTGGAAAGTCCTTCGCAGTGCCGAGCTTGTCGAATCCGGAGTTCTGCCAGAAGCGGACGACCGGGTTCACCTCTTGCGGCGACATGAGGTTCCGCACCGGGCTCTCAGCGGGCTCGTAGTGCTCGGGGAGCGGTCCGTCGAGGAGTTGGGGCGCGAAGAGCTGCGCCACCCCGCCCGGCAGCATGATGAAGGGCCCCGCCTTGCCCGGCGGCATGCCGCCGTCGGGCACGTCGCCCTCCCACTTCTTCTGCTCGGCGTTCCAGCGGATGACCCACTTCTTCGGGTTGAACGGCTGGCCCTTGCGGTCGACGGAGGCGCGGTTGTAGAGGATGCGCCGATTCATCGGCCAGACCCACGCCCAGCTCGGGTGCAGGCCGATCTCGTTCTCGGCGTCGGTCGGGTCGCGGCGCGCGGCGAGGTTGCCGCTCTCAGGGTAGCTGCCGCAGTAGAGCCAGTTGCCGGACGCGGTCGAGCCGTCGTCGCGCAGCGCCGCGAAACCGGGCACCTGCGTGCCGGCGGCGTGTGCGTCCACGTCGCGCAGGAAGCTCCCGTTGATCTCCTTGGCGATGGCGTGCGGGTCGACGTGTCCGCCCTTGGCCGCGTAGTCCCAGGTCAGGTGCTGGATCGGCTCGGCGAACTCGCCTCCTTCCGCGTACGCCTTCTTCAATGCGCGCGCGAGGCCGTCGAGGATGTCCATGTCCGGCTCGGCTTCGCCTGGGGGCTCGATCGCGCGGTAGCGCCACTGCATCCACCGTCCGCTGTTGACGATGCTGCCTTCCTTCTCGACCGACGCGGCCGCGGGCAAGAGGAAGACCTCGGTCTGGATCTGCGACGGGTCTACGCCCGGGCGCTTCCAATGGGAGGCGGTCTCGTGCTCGAAGAGGTCGGCCACCACGAGCCACTCGAGCTTGTCGAGCGCGGCACGCGCCATGTTGGAGTTGGGTCCGCCGACCGCAGGATTCTGCCCGAAGCAGAACGCCCCCTTGATCTCCCCCGCGAGCATGGCCTGGAAGAGCGCGATGTGCGAGTAGCCGCCGCCCTGGAAGCCGGCGCCGATCTTGGGCAGGTAGTCGAAGGCAAAGTCGTTCTCGGCCGTCGCGTGCTCGCCGAACCAGGCCTTGAGCAAGCTGACCACGTACTTGGGCGTGTTGCCCCACCAGTTCAGGCTGTCCCGGTCGGTCGCCTTCGGCGTGATGCGCTCCAGGTAGCCCGCCAGGCCGTCGTCCGCCTCGGCCGGGACGGCCAGGTAGCCCGGCAGCAGGTGGAAGAGCAGCCCCTGGTCCGTCGAGCCCTGCACGTTCGACTCGCCGCGCATGGCGTTCACGCCGCCGCCGGCGATCCCGATGTTGCCGAGCAGCAGTTGGAGCATCGCGTACGAGCGCACGTTCTGCGTGCCGTGCGTGTGCTGAGTGGTCCCCATGGCGTAGAGCCAGCAGCCGGCGCGGTCGGGCGCGAACGTAGACGTGTAGTGGTCGCAGACCTCGAGGAAGGTCTCGCGCGGCGTGCCCGTGATGCTCGACACGGTGTCGGGGTCGTAGCGCTCGTAGTGCTTCTTCATCAGCTGGAACACGCAGCGAGGGTGCTCGAGCTTCGGGTCCTTCCGGGCGAAGCCATCCGCGTCCATCTCGAAGGCCCAGCTCGAGCGGTCGTAGCTACGGGTGGCCGAGTCGTAGCCCGAGAACAGTCCGTCCTTGAAATTGAAGTCGCGGCTCACGATCCAGGAAGCGTTCGTGTACTCGCGGACGTACTCCCAGTTGATCCGGTTGTTCTCGAGCGCGTAGCGGATCATGCCGCCCATGAACGCGATGTCGGTGCCGGAGCGCAGCTTGGCCCACACGTCGCAGATCTGGGAGCTGCGGTTGAAGCGCGGGTCGACGTGGAGCAGGACCGCACCGTTCTCCTTGGTGCGGCGCAGCCAGTTCATGGCGATCGGGTGGTTCTCGGCCGGGTTGCCGCCCATGATCATGACGACGTCCGCGTTCGCCATGTCGACCCAGTGGTTCGTCATGGCCCCGCGGCCGTACGTGGGCGCCAGACCGGCGACCGTGGAGCTGTGTCATATGCGCGCCTGGTGCTCGATGTACGTGATGCCGAGCGCCCGCATCAGCTTGACGAGCAGGTAGCACTCCTCGTTGTCGAGGGCCGAGCCGCCGAGGCAGGCGATGGCCTGCGTCCGGTTGACCTTGCGCTTGCCCGACGTGCGCTGGAACGTGGCGTCGCGCGTCTCCTTGACGCGCTCGGCAATGCGCTCGAAGGCCCACTCCCAGGAGCGGGGCTCGAACTTCGAGCTTCCGGGCGCTCGGTACAGAACCTGCTTCAGGCGGCGCTCGTTGTTGCTGACCTGGCTGAGAGCCGCGCCCTTGGAGCACAGCGTTCCCTCGGAGATGGGATGGAGGGGGTCACCCTCGACGTGGATCAGTTCCCCGTTTTTCGTGTACGCGACCTGCCCGCATCCGACGCCGCAGAACGGGCAGACGGTCGTGGTCTCGGTGGCCCCGCGCGTCTTGAGATCGGGAACGCCGGCGCGCGCCTCGCCAGGACGAAGCGTCGACGCCGCAGTGGCGGCGCCGACGCCCGTGAGGAACTGGCGACGGGTCGGCTTCGGCCCATCGTTCTTCTCGCGCACGATCACACCCCCGCGGTGAGAATGGACTTCAACAAATTGCGGACATGAACGTCAAGCAAAATCCCGGACGGCGAGGGGGATCCGTCGTGGTTCTCCGCGATCTACGGCTTCTGAATGTCTGGCAGGTCCCGGGCCAGGTCTTCGAGGGCGGCGTCGCGCAGCAAGCCGTCCTCCGTCCAGCCGCGCGCCGCATAGTAGGCGCCGATCATCCGCTCGAGGCGCCCGCGCGTGATGTGGGCGCCTCGAGCGGGGCCGGCGGGAATCGGCTGCTCGAGCATGCGCGCTGGCAGCGTGTCGTCCGCGAGAGACCAGCCCTCGCGAATGTTGAACGCCTTCTTCAGGTCGACGACGCGGCGCGCGACCGTTCGCAGTTCGTCCGCGCTCACGTGCCAACCGACGATCTCGCCGAGCATGCCCGCCGCCTCCTCGTAGAGGTCCTCGATGGCGTGGCGCAGGAACTTGCACAGGATCAGCGAGTCGATCAGCGCGGCCTTCGACTCGGGTTCGACCGACAGGCGTGCGGCTGCCTCGCTGCCGTTCAGGCGGTCGACGTCGGTCGAGAAGTCCAGCTCGTAGGCGCCGCTCCGGTTGTGGTCGGCACCGCGCGTGCCGACGGCAAAGCCGAGCGCCATCGTCTGCAGCGCGCGGGGCTCGTAGCCGGGGAGTTCGAGTCCCTTGACCTGTGGAGCGAAGTCGAGACTGTCGCGGCCGATCGATTCCGCGGCCCGCCGCGAGCCGAGCGCCAGCAGCTTTCCGCGGCCGCGCTGGTGTGCGATGTCGTCGAGCAGGGACAGCAGGCCCGGCCCGTCTCCGAAGCGCGGCACGCCGTCCAGGTAGCCCCGCTCCGCGCACTCCATGGCGAACGCGATCGTTCCACCCGCCGAGACGGTGTCGAGCCCGAGCGCGTCGCAGCGGCTCGACGCCTCGAGCACGGTGTCGGGATCCGAGATCCCGCACAGGGGCCCCAGCGCGAAGAGGTTCTCGTACTCAACGCGGACGCTCCCGCCGTCCCGAAGCGCGTAGATGTGCTCGCAGCCAATGGTGCAGCTGGCGCAGGACCTGCGGCGCTCCTCGCGGGCTG
>JAFDDB010000020.1 GCA_019311115.1 Deltaproteobacteria bacterium | reverse complement strand
CGCGCCGATCCTGCCGGTGTCCGCCCATCGCGGCGACGGCCTGCCGGAGCTGCTGGCCGCGCTCGACGCGCTGGCGGAAGAGGACGCGACCCGGACACGGCGGAGCGGTCCGGCGTGGCTGCCGGTGGACCGGGTGTTCAGCATGCGCGGCTTCGGCACGGTGGCCACGGGCACGCTGCGCGGCGGCGCCTTCGAGGAGGGACAGACCGTCGAGCTGCTGCCCGAATCCGGCCGCCAGGTCACGACGGCGCGCATCCGCGGGCTGCAGAGACATGGCGAGACGGTGAAGCGGGCGGAGCCCGGCGCCCGCTGCGCCGTGAACCTGCAAGGCGTCGAGGTCGCGGCCGTTCCGCGCGGCTCCGTCATCGCGGAGCCGGGACGACTCGACTACCGGCGAAGGCTCGGCGTAGAGCTGCGGCTGCTGCCGAGCGCACCCCCGCTACGCAGCGGTGCCTCGGCCACGTTTCACCAGGGCACGGCGGAGCGGGGCGTTCGCGTGCAGCTGCTCGACCGCGACGAGCTCGCCCCCGGAGGGACGGGCTTCGCCGAGCTCCGGCTCGACCGGCCCCTGCCCGTGGTCGAGGGCGACCGGTACATCCTGCGCGGCTTCCAGCGCATCGCCGACGCCGGCTGGACCGTCGGCGGCGGACACGTCGTGGACGCGGCGCCGTTGCGCTCGCGCCGCGTGCGGGCCGTGCGGCTGGCCGAGCTACGGGAGATGGCCGAAGGCGGACCGAAGCGCGCGCTCGCCGTGCGGCTGCGGCGCGCGGGACTGCAGGGAGTGCTCGAGTCCGACCTGCGCCGCGAGGTCGCCTCGATCGACGAGCTGGACGGCGTGCGGATCGGGCAGGAGCGATGGCTGGACCCGGAGGCGTTCGACGAGCTGGCCGGGCTCTGCGTGCGCGCCGTCGAGGCCCACCATGCCGAGCGGCCGACCGACCCCTGGGTCGGACTCGCGTCGGTCGCGAGCGCGCTGCCGCCGACCGTGGCCGAGGAGTCGATTCGCGCCGCACTCGATCACGCGGCCCGCCGGGGCGCCCTCGAAGCCGGCGGCAGCGGCGTGCGGCTGCCCGGCCATGCCGCGCACGTCGCCGATCCCGAGCTGCTCGCGCGCGTCGCCGAGCGGCTCGCAGCCGCCGGCCTGGGACCCCCCACGCAGGCGAAGCTCGCGGAAGAGACGGGCAGCGACCCGGCGTCGCTGGTTCCCGTACTGGAGCACCTGGTCCGCGAGGGTCGAGCCGCTCGTGTCGCGCAGGGACTGTTCTTCGACGCGGCGGCCGTGGAGTCGCTGCGCGGGCGGGTGACCGAGTACCTAGAGGAGCACGGCCAGGTCGACCCCGCCGCTTACAAGCAGCTGACGGGACAGACGCGCAAGCACACCGTTCCGCTGATGGAGTACTTCGACGCCGAGAAGCTGACGGTGCGCCGCGGAAACGTGCGCGTGCTGCGCGGACGCTAGATGGCGGTCGTCGCGGTCGCGACCGCGAACCCGGTCAAGCTCGACGCGGTGCGCCGCGGCTTCGAGCGGGCGTTCGGCGAAGCGCCGCTCGACGTGCGCGCCCTCGAC
This sequence comes from Deltaproteobacteria bacterium, assembly GCA_019311115.1. Taxonomy (GTDB): domain Bacteria; phylum Myxococcota_A; class UBA9160; order SZUA-336; family SZUA-336; genus JAFDDB01. The sequence goes on along the minus strand of JAFDDB010000020.1, from coordinate 41,462 downwards.
GCGCCGTCGGGCGTCGCCGACACGCCGCGCTCCGACCTCGAGACGCTGCGCGGCGCCGAGCAGCGCGCCGCCGCGGCCCGCGACCTCTGCCCCCAGGCCGACTTCTGGGTCGGCGTCGAGGGCGGCGTGGCCGAAGGCGCGGGAGCGCTGACGTCGTTCGGGTGGGTGGTGGTCCGGAGCCGGGACGCCGAGGGACGCGCCCGCAGCGCCACGTTCGAGCTGCCCGAAGCCGTCTCGGCGCGCGTCCGCCGTGGCATCGGCCTGGCGCAAGCCTGCGACGAGGTACTCGGCGGCGACGCCCGCACCCGCGGCGCGGTAGGGCTGCTGACGGGCGGAGCCGTCGACCGCAGCGGGCTGTACGCGCAAGCCGTGACGCTGGCGCTCATCCCGTTCCTCGCTGACGGCGCCCCGCCGCCGACTCCGCGCTAGAAGCGGAGCCAGAAGAAGACGGCCGCGCCCGCGGCCAGCGTCAGCAGCAACGACCCGCCGACCCGGAGCGGGAACGCGCCGCGAGCGCCGATCGCGACGATCCCGACCTTGCCGAGCGTAGCCGCCAGCGCGACGCCGACGATCCCCGAAGCCGCGACAGCGGGGTCGAGGACTCCGTCGCCGGACAGGCGCGCCAGCGAGAGGCTCGGGGCGTCGGCGCCCATCAACCCGGCGACCGCGCTCGTCGCGTAGAGGGCTGCCAGGCCGAGCTTGTCGCGCGCGGCCGCGACCACCAGCAGGACGACGGCGTACACGGCCGCAAAGCCGAAGGCGAAGCGCATGGTGAGCGGGTTTCCGAAGTCGTGCGTCTCGCCCGATGCCTCGGGACGGTGCCGGAGCACGGCCAGCGCGAAGCTGGTCGCGCTCATCACCACGAGCACGGGAGCGACCGCGGGCAGCAGGTCCGGCCCCGCGACCGCCAGCATCAGCCCGATGCGCAGGAACGACGTCGACGCCGCCAGCACCACCAGCGACTCGAACGGCCGCGAGTCCGCCGCCGCGCGCGCGGCGCGCGTGTAGGCCAGGGCCGCGGCCGTGCTCGATACGAAGCCTCCGAGCAGCCCCATCACCAGCTGACTGGAGCGCCCGGCACGCAGCCGCATGAGCACGTAACCGGCGAACGACACGCCCGAGATCAGCACGACCATGCGCCACACGTCGCGCGGCCGGAGCACTTCGTAGAAGGGGTCGATCGGGTCGTCGGGCAGGAGCGGCAGCACGATCCCGGTGATCACCAGGAAGCGGATCAGCGCCTCCATGTCGACGGGCGACAGCAGCTCGCCGGCGCGGTGCAGCACGCGCTTCGAGCGGAGCAGCGCCACCATCGCAATGGTGACGACGGTCGCCAGCAGCAGCTTGTCCGACTGCGCCAGCACGCCCACCGCGAACGTGCACAGGCTCGCGATCTCGGTGGTGTAGCCGGGGTCGTCGCGCGTCGCGGCGTCGTAGCGGTAGCGCAGCACCAGGAACGTGGAGATGGCGGCGAACAGCGCCACACCGAGCCACGGACCCAGCTCGCGCGATACGAGCACCGCCAGCGCGCCGAGCAGCGCGGTGAACGCGAAGGTGCGGACGCCCGGAAAGTCCTTCTCGCCGCCGCTCTCCTCTTGCGCCACCTGGCGCTCGAGTCCGACCAGCGCGCCCAGGCAGAGGGCGACGAAGGTGTGCAGCAAGGTGGCGGCGTCGGGCGAGATGGCTCGTTTCCTCCCGCGGATGGGGATGGGGATGGGGGATGGCCCCGAGATCCGGGGCCTGCGGGGCCTACCTGCGCATCGTCCGTTCAGGTAGCGCGCTTCACCTCGCCGCGCGAGCCGTGTAGGGTCGCGCCATGGACGACCACGAGATCCGCTACGAAGACGTGCGCGCCAACGGGCTGAGCTTCAACGTCGCCTCCTGTGGCGAAGGCGATCGCCTGGCCCTCTGCCTGCACGGCTTCCCCGAGCTCTCGTACTCGTGGCGCGCACAGCTACCGCTGCTGGCGCGCCTCGGCTACCGCGCCTGGGCTCCCGACATGCGAGGTTACGGCGGCACCGACCGGCCGCTCTCCTACCACGACTACGCGCTGGAGCTGCTGGTCGACGACGTGGCGGGACTGATCGAGGCGTCGGGCGCGCGCGAGGTCGTCCTGATCGCCCACGACTGGGGCGCGATCATCGCCTGGGCGTACGCCATGCGTCCGCCGCGGCCGATCGATCGCCTGATCATCATGAACGTGCCGCACCCCGGCGCGGCGCGGAAGACGTTCAGCCTGCGCCAGCTGGGCCGCTCCTGGTACGTGCTCTTCTTCCAGATCCCTTGGCTTCCGGAGTGGGTGCTCACGCGCAACGGGGCCGAGGCCGTCGGCCGGGCGTTCCGCGACATGGCCGTCGACAAGAGCCGCTTTCCCGACGAGGTGCTCGACGTGTACCGCCAGGCGGCCTGCAAGCCCGGCGCCGCCAAGGCGATGGTCGACTACTACCGGGCGCTGGTCCGAGGCGGCGGCGCGCGCCGGCTGGGCGCCCGGCCCTACCCGATGATCGAGACGCCCACGCTCGTGGTCTGGGGCGAGGAGGACGCGGCGCTCGGCGTGGAGTTGACGCACGCCACCGGCGACTTCGTGAAGGACCTGACGATCCGCACGCTGCCCGGCGTGTCGCACTGGGTGCAGCAGGAAGCGCCCGAGACGGTGAACGCGATGCTCGAGGCCTGGCTGACGGGGCGGACCGTGCCCGAGGCGGCGCAGATCAGCGGCTGATCGCGCCCGTCAGGGGGAAACGGCCGAGGCCGCCACCCTGGCGCTGGCGATCAGGTCGTAGTCGCCGAAGAGGATCAGGAAGTCGCCGGGGACGACGCCGATCAGTACGATCGCGAGCGCGCAGACCCAGAGGACGGTGGTCTGGAGTGCGCCGGCGGTAGCGTCCGGACGGTCGGCGCCACGCGCCTCGCGCATGTACATGACGACCGGCAGCCTCAGGTAGTACGCCAGCGAGATGGCGCTGTTCATCACCAGCACCACCGCGAGCACGATCAGGCTCGTGTCGCCGATCGCCGTCGCGCGCTCGACGGCGCCGGTCAGCAGGTACCACTTGCCCCAGAACCCCGCGAGAGGCGGGATGCCCGCCAACGAGAACATGCACAGCGTCATCACGATCGCGGCGAACGGGTGCGTCTCGTGCAGCCCGGCCAGGTCGTCGATGCGCGACACCTCGCGGCCGTCCCGGGTCAGGATGGCCAGCACCGTGAACGCCCCGATCGTCATGAAGGTGTAGACGAGCAGGTAGAAGAGCAGCCCCGCGTAGCCCGACTGCGTGCCGACACAGATGCCGACCAGCATGTAGCCCCCGTGCGCCACGCTCGAGTACGCCAGCATGCGCTTGGTGTTCTGCTGGATGATCGCCATCACGTTCCCGACGGTCATCGAGAGCACGGCGAGCCACCAGAACACGCCGTACATGATCTCGGCCCCGGGCTGAAGCCCCACCGCCACCACGCGGATCAGCGCGCCGAAGGCGGCCACCTTGACGGCCGTCGCCATGAACCCGGTCACGGTCGTGGGCGCACCCTCGTAGACGTCCGGCGCCCACTGGTGGAACGGCACCGACGCGATCTTGAACGCGAAGCCCACCAGCACGAGCGCCGCGCCCAGCAGCGTCAGCGGGTTCTCCGGATCGAAGCCACGCGCGATCTCGGCCAACTCCACCGTACCCGTCGCCCCGTAGAGCAGCGCGCAGCCGTACAGCAGCAGTGCCGAGGCGAACGAGCCGATGATGAAGTACTTGAGCGCCGACTCGTTCGACTTGAGCGACGAGCGCTGGAAGCCCGCCAGCGCGTAGATGGGAATGCTCATCAGCTCGAGCGCCAGGAAGAGCATGATCAGGTCGGTCGCCGCGCCGAGCAGCATCATGCCGAGCAGCGACGCGAGCAGCAGCGCGTAGAACTCCCCGTGGTCCATCCCGATGTCGGCCAGGTAGCGGCTCGACACGAGCACCGTCAGGATCGCGCTGATCAGCAGCACCGCGTTCAGGAACCGCGTCAACTGGTCCACCGCGATCATCGGATGGTCCAGGTTGAAGTGCGCGACCGGCAGGTCGAACGTGCCGACCGTCCGAAGCAGCGCCAGCACCAGCAGCAGCACCGTGAAGATGACGATGGCGGTGCTGGCCATCTCGCGGTTCACCGTGCGGCCGAGCCACGACCGGCGCCGCTCGATCATGCGCGCCAGCAGGACCTCGAGTAGCGGCAGCAGGATCGCGCCCACGGCCACGAAGATCATCGGGCTGATCGCGGACAGGTCGAGGTTGGGCATCATTCGCCGCTCTCCTCGTCCAGCCGGTCCAGCCGGTCCAGCTGGGCCGGCTCCCCGGACTCGGGCAGAGCCTCGGGGACGGGCGGCTCCTCGGGCAGCGCCTGCACCAGCGCCAGCCGCGAGCCAGTCTCGCCGCCGCGCGCCTCGATCGTGGCGAGCAGCGTCCGCACCGACGCGTCCATGGGCCGCAGGAAGGTCGACGGGTAGACGCCGATCCAGATCATCGGCACCACCAGGGCACTGGCGACGAGCTTCTCGCGCAGCGACAGGTCGAGGAGCTTGCGGTTCGCCTCGTGCACGATCGGCCCGAAGAAGACGCGGCGCACCATCCAGAGCATGTACACCGCGCCCAGGATCACCCCGCTCGTGGCGCAGACCGCCGCCCAGGGGTAGTGCTCGAAGACGCCCACCAGGATGAGGAACTCCCCCACAAACCCGTTCAGCGCCGGAAGCCCGATCGAGCTCATGGTGGTGATCAGGAAGAAGGTCGCGAAGACCGGCATCACGTGCGCGATCCCGCCGAAGTCGCTGATCTCGCGGGTGTGCCGGCGCTCGTAGATCATGCCGACCAGGATGAACAGCGCCCCGGTCGAGATGCCGTGGTTCACCATCTGGAGCAGCGAGCCCTCGATCCCCGTCAGGTTGAAGGCGAAGAGGCCGAGCATGACGAAGCCCAGGTGACTGACGGACGAGTACGCCACGAGCTTCTTCACGTCGCCCTGCACCATGGCCACGCAGGCGCCGTACACGATGCCGATCACGGCGAGCGTGATCATGACCGGCGCGTACTCGAGCGCAGCGGCCGGGAAGAGCGGCAGCGCGAAGCGCACGAAGCCGTAGGTCCCGAGCTTCAGCAGGATGCCGGCCAGGATCGCAGACGCCGGCGTCGGCGCCTCGACGTGTGCGTCGGGCAGCCAGGTGTGGAACGGGAACATCGGAACCTTGATCGCGAAGGCCAGCGCGAAGGCGGCGAAGAGCCAGGTCTGCGTCTTCCACCAGACGTCGCCGCTCATGCGCACCGTCGTGTCGGCGATCCCCGGCGCCCCGGCGAAGCCGATGTAGTCGAGCGTCAGCACGTTGAACTCGGCGCGATGCATGTACACGAGGACGATGATGCCGACGAGCATCAGCAGGCTGCCGACCATCGTGTAGATGAAGAACTTGATGGTGGCGTAGATCCGCCGGGGCCCGCCCCAGATCCCGATCAGGAAGTACATCGGGATGAGCATCACCTCCCAGAACACGTAGAACAGGAAGAGGTTCAGCGAGACGAACGCGCCGAGCATGCCCGTCTGGAGCGCGAGCATGAAGAAGACGAACTGCTTGGTGCGCTTGACAACGTCGTTCCAGCAGGCGAGCAGGACGATGGGAAGCAGGAAGCCGGTGAGCACGACGAGGAAGAGACTGATCCCGTCGATCCCCAGGTAGTAGTTGATGCCGTATCCCTCGATCCAGGACGTGCGCTGCACCAGTTGCATGCCGCCGACCGTCGGATCGAAGCGCGCCCAGACCTCGAGCGTCAGCCCGAACCCGACCAGCGACGCCGCGAACGCGGCCGCGCGCCAGATGCGGTCGGACAGCCGGGGACTGCTGAAGAACTCGAGGACCAGCAGTCCCACGACGACCGCCAGCGGCCAGAAGACCGTGACGGAGAGCAGCAGCCCGTCGGGGATCGCGGCCAGCGGCGTCACGAGGCCCCCCGCATCATGTACGCGATGATCCCGAGCGCGCCGATCAGCATGATCACCAGGTACGACTGGGTGAATCCGGTCTGGAGGAACTTGAGGCCGCGGTTCGCGACTCCGCGCACGGCGCGGGCGGTGCCGTTCACGCCGATGCGGTCGATCAGGTCGGCGTCGACCAGCCGGTACAGGACGTTCTCCGAGACCCAGAGCAGTGGCCGGACGATCAGGAAGTCGTAGATCTCGTCCACCCAGTACTTGTTCCAGAGAACGTCGTAGACCGGACGGACGCGGTCGGTGAGCCGGTCGACCATCTCAGGCTTGAAGTAGTACAGGAACGATGCCGCGGCGATGCCGGCCAGGGCGAAAAGCGTCGCGAGCGCGGCCAGGCCCAGCTCGGTGGCGTGGCTGACGTCGTGCGGAGCCGAGAATGCGGCTTCCTGCAAGAAGTAGTGCAGGCTGTGCGACTTGCGCATGCCGCCGAAGAGCAGCTCGCCCCACAGGTCGGGCGGCGACAGCAGCCAGACCCCGACCGAGAGCGCGGCCAGCACCGCCAGCGGCATCAGCACCCAGCGGTTCGACTCGTGCACGGCGTTGTAGACCTCGGGCGTGGCGCGCGTCTCGCCGGCGAAGACCCGGTAGTGGAGCCTCAGCATGTAGAACGCGGTGAGGCCGGCGGTCAGCACGCCGATCGCGTACAGCGCCATGTGGCCCGGCAGGTCGTGCGCCGCGAACGCGCCCAGCAGGACCTCGTCCTTCGAGAAGAAGCCCGACAGGAACGGTACCCCCGCGATGGCCAGCACGCCGCAGAGGAACCAGCGGTGCGTCCAGCGCATGCGCCGCCGCAGGCCCCCCATCTTGTCGATGTCCTGCTCGTGGTGCATGCCCAGGATGACCGAGCCCGCGCCCAGGAAGAGCAGCGCCTTGAAGAAGGCGTGCGTCGCCAGGTGGTAGACCGCGGCGCTGTAGGCCATGGACCCGGCGGCCAGGAACATGTAGCCGAGCTGGCTGACCGTGGAGTAGGCCAGCACCTTCTTGATGTCCTTCTGGGTGAGCGCGATCGTGGCGGCGAAGACCGCCGTCAGGCCTCCCACCCAGGCCACCGTCGCCGAGGCGCCGGGCGCCAGGCTGAAGGCGAAGGACATGCGGCAGACCATGTAGACACCGGCGGTGACCATGGTCGCGGCGTGGATCAGCGCCGAGACCGGCGTCGGGCCCGCCATGGCGTCGGGAAGCCAGGTGTAGAGGGGGAGCTGCGCCGACTTGCCACAGGCCCCGACGAAGAGACAGAGGCAGGCCAGCGTGAGCAGCTTCCAGGCCGGGAAGGCCGGCAGGAAGCTGAGCGCGGGCGGCAGCGTGACCATGGTGTCGGCCAGCTTGCCGACGTTGGCCGACATCTCGTGGAACTCGACCGTGGGCGAGCCGACGCTGGCGAAGGCCCAGAACAGCAGGAAGATGCCGAGCAGGAAGCCGAAGTCGCCGATGCGGTTGACCAGGAACGCCTTCTGCCCGCACATGGCGTTGTGGTCCTCGAGGTACCAGAAGCCGATCAGCAGGTACGAGCAGAGCCCGACGCCCTCCCAGCCCACGAACATGACGAGCAGGTTGTCGCCGAGCACAAGCATCAGCATCGAGAACGTGAACAGGTTCAGGTAGAGGAAGAAGCGCTGGAAGCCGCGGTCCTCGCGGTGATCGTCGTCCATGTAGCCGACGGAGTAGATGTGGATGAGCGAGCCGACGCCGGTCACGACCAGGATCATCACGGCCGAGAGCGGGTCGAGCAGGAAGCTCAGCTCGGCGTGGAAGGGGTCGGCGCTGATCCACGTGTACAGGTTGTCGACGAAGAAGCGCTGGCCTTCGTCGAGCCGGGTCAGCTGGAAGACCTCGCGCAGCGAGACCAGGAAGCTCAGGATCGGCGCGCCACAGCCGATCGCGATCACCGCGCCGCGCGACATGCTGCCGCGTGCGAAGAGCAGCCAGAGCCCGCTCACCACGACCGCGGCCAGCGGGAACAAGGGGATCAGGCGGATGGCCTCGTTCTCGTGCGTCATGGCCGTGCGCCCGCCGTCACCACTTGAGCAGGCTCGTGTCTTCGATGTTCACGGTGTCGCGGTTGCGCACCAGGCTGATCATGATGGCCAGTCCGACGGCGACCTCGACGGCCGCCACCACGATGACCATGAAGACGAAGATCTGGCCGTCCAGGTTTCCCCAGAGCCGGCTGAACGAGATCAGCGACAGGTTCGCGGCGTTCAGCATCAGTTCGATGCACATGAACATGACGATGATGTTCCGGCGCGTGAGCACGCCGAGGACCCCGATCATGAATAGGATCGCTGCGACGACCTGGTAGTCCCAGATCCCCATCAGTCGATCTCGCGCTTGGCCAGGATGACGGCCGCGACGATTCCGGCGAGCAGCAGCACGCCGGCCACCTGGAAGGCGAGCATGTAGTCCGTGTAGAAGACCCGGCCGATGTGCGCGACGGTGCCGAACTCGGGATCGATGTCGGCCCAGGGCTTGAGCGGGCGGTCGAGCAGCGTCGCCAGCTTGACGGTGGCGCCGACCGCGACCGCGCCACCGACCAGCTTGAGCACCGGCTGGCTCTCGGCGCCCATGTTCCCGCCCCGCAGGTTCAAGAGCATGACCACGAACAGGAAGAGCACGACGATGGCGCCGGCGTAGACCATGACCTGCAGCACGCCCACGAACTCGGCGTGAAGCATGATGAAGAGGACGGCCAGCGAGAGCATGCAGACCACGAGCGAGAGGGCGGCGTTCACCGTGTTGCGCACGTTGACCAGCAGCCCGATCGCCGAGAGGATCGCGAGGCCGGAGAACACGTAGAAGAGGATCTGTTCCATCAGCCCGTGATCTCCGCCACCAGCAGGATCACGAAGCCCGTGACCACGATGTTCGCGATCGAGAGCGGCAGGAGGATCTTCCAGCCCAGGTTCATCACCTGGTCGTAGCGGAAGCGCGGCAGGCTCCAGCGGATCAGCATCTGGAAGAAGATCAGCGCGAGCACCTTGGCGAAGAATACGTGCACGGCGATGATCATGGCCAGGACGTTGGCCAGGTTGGGGCCGAACAGCTCGGAGAGGCCCCCGATGATCGCGGTCTCGGGCAGGTAGGGGATCGACCAGCCGCCCAGGAAGAGCGCCGCCATCAGCGCCGAGATCACCACCACCTCGACCAGCTCTCCGGCCGTGAACAGGCCGAACTTCATGCCGCTGTATTCGATGAAGTAGCCGGCGACGATCTCGGACTCGCCCTCGGGCGTGTCGAAGGGCGGGCGCTTGTTCTCGGCCAGGATGGCCGCCAGGAAGATGAACATCGGCAGCGGCTGGAGAATCGCGCCCCAGAGCGGGATCTTGATGAAGTCGACCCACGCGGTGCCGGCCGTGGCCCAGCCGAAGTGCTCGACGAAGCCGAGCAGGCGGAAGGTCTCCTGCTGCGCCACTCCGATGTCGGTGAGCCGCAGCGTGCCGTAGATCATGAACAGGCCGACGACCGAGATGCCCATCGACACCTCGTACGAGAGCATCTGCGCCGCGACCCGGATCGAGCCCAGCATCCCCCAGTTGTTGTTGCCCGCCCAGCCGGCGAGTATCGAGCCGTAGGCGGCGATCGACCCGATGGCGAAGATGTAGAGCACGCCGTAGTCCAGGTCCGCGACGACCAGGCTCCAGGAGGAGCCCCAGGCCGTGTAGCTGCCGCCGTACGGGATGACGGCGAAGCTCACGATCGCGGGCACGACGGCGATGAACGGACAGATCGCGTGCAGGAAGCGGTTCGCCCCCGTCGGGATCACGTCCTCCTTGGTGAACATCTTGATCGCGTCGGTCACCGGGTGGATCAGGCCGATGGCCCTGATGCCGAAGATCTCCGCGCGGTTGGCTCCGATCCGGTCCTGCATGAGCGCGCTCTGCTTGCGCTCGACCCAGGTCATGATCGGCATGAAGACGAGGGCGATGATCGAGAAGAGGAAGACGCTGACGACGACGGTCGAGGTCTCCATCTAGCGGAGCTCGAGCCCGCGGTCGCCGACGCTGTCGAGGTCGATGCCCTCGAACGCGGGCACTTCCTGGGACAGCCGCTTCGAGACCGCGTTCACGTCCCAGGCGTCGGTGTCGAGACCCGCGCTCGCGGCCAGGCGGGTCAGGATGTCGCCTTCGGCCCAGGCCTCGAAGCGCGGCTCGAGGAACGGCAGGAAACGCTGCACGCGCTTCGCGTGGTTCGTGAAGGTACCCGCGCGCTCGGCGAAGGTCCGCGCCGGCAGGGCCACCATCGCGCGGGACGCCAGCGCGGAGTCGTGCGTGTCGATCAGGATCACGTTCTCGACGCTCGACAAGGCGTCCCCGGCCGCGGCGTGCCCGAGCACGATGGCGAGCGCAGCGTCTCCCACGTCCCCGGACTCGACGAAGCCGAGCGCGCGCGCGCCCGCCGCGTTCGGCGCCTTCTCGGGCTTGATCAGGATGTCGTCCCCCGCTCCCAGGGGCACCGAGAACAGGCCCGGACCCGCACCGACCGCCCCGAGAAGCTCGCGGAGCGTGAACAGGTCCTCGTTGGGCGCGAACGGCGAGCCGATGCCGACGATGCGTCCCCCGGCCTCGCGCGTCTCCCGCAGCGCCGCTCCGGCGGCGGCGACGGCCTCGTTGAAGGCGACGGAACGCCCGCGCAGCTGCGCGGTCTCGAGCCGGCCCTCCCGAAGCGCCGGGTACGAGAGCCGCCCCGCATCGCACATCCAGGTGTCGTTCACGTCGTCGTTGCGGCGCGGCGTGAAGCGGTAGACGTTGTTGTGCGCGCGGCCCGCCGAGATGTTGCAGCCGTTCGAGCACTGGTTGCAGACGCTGTCCACGTCGTCGAGGAACCAGACGCGGATCTTGAAACGGAAGTCGCGCGTCGTGAGCGCGCCGACCGGACAGATGTCCGCGACGTTCATCGAGTAGGCATTGTCGAGCGGCTTGCCCGGAAAGGTCTCGAGCAGCGACTCGTCGCCGCGCTGGAAGACGCCGAGCTCCGCAGTGCCGGTCACGTCGCGGCAGAAGCGCACGCAGCGCCGGCAGAGGATGCAGCGTTCCTGGTCGAAGACGATCTCGGGCCCCAGCTCCACGGCCTTCTGCGCCGGGCGGCGCGGATCCCGGGTCCGCGCGTGCTTCACGCCGTAGTCGAACGCGTAGTCCTGCAGCTTGCACTCGCCCGCCTGGTCGCAGATCGGGCAGTCGAGCGGGTGGTTCACCAGCAGCAACTCCATCACGCCGCGCCGCGCGTCGGCCACGCGATCCGACTGCGTGCGGACCTCCATGCCGTCGCGGATCGGCGTGTTGCAGGCGATCTGCAGCTTGGGAATGTCGTCGACCTCGACCTGGCAGAGCCGGCAGGACCCGTCGACCGGGAGCTTCGGGTGCCAGCAGTAGTGCGGCACGTCGACGCCGTTCATCAGCAGACCCAGGTCGTCGAGCGCCTGCAGGATCGTGCGGCCGTCTTCGACCTCGTACTCGGTCCCGTCGATCTTGACTCTCGGCATGTCTACAGCTCGAAGCTCTCGGGGAAGGGACACTTCTGCTCGCGCACGTGCGCCTCGAAGTCCGCGCGGAAGTGCCGCATCAGGCCCTGGATCGGCCAGGCCGCAGCGTCGGCGAAGGCGCAGATCGTTCCGCCTTCCATCATCGCGGGGACGCTGTCGAGCAGTGCCAGGTCGTCGTCGCTGCCCCGGCCCGCCTCGATGCGCCGGCAGATCTTGTTGATCCAGCCCGTGCCCTCGCGGCACTGCGTGCACTGCCCGCAGGACTCGTCGCGGAAGAAATAACTGATGACGCACGCCGCGCGAACCATGCAGGTGGTCTCGTCCATGACCATGATGCCGCCCGTGCCCAGGTGCGTCCCGCGCTCCGTCAGAAGCTCGTCGGCCATGCCCACGTCGAGGTCCGACGGCGGAAGCACGGGCATCGACACCCCGCCCGGAATCACGGCCTTGATCGCGCGCCCGCCGCGGCACCCGCCGGCGTGCTCGATCAACTCGCGCAGCGGCGTGCCGAGCGGAAGCTCGAAGAGCCCCGGCCGCTCCACGTGTCCCGAGACCCCGAAGAGTGTCGTGCCGGGGCTGCGCTCGGTCCCGAAGCCGCGGAACCACTCGACGCCCCGGTCCACGATGTACGGAACGTGGGCGAAGGTCTCGACGTTGTTCACCGTCGTCGGCAGTCCGAACGCGCCGTACTGCGCGGGAAAGGGCGGCTTCTTGCGCGGCTGGCCCTTCTTGCCCTCGAGGGACTCGAGCAGTCCCGTCTCCTCGCCGCAGATGTACGCGCCCGCGCCGCTGTGAACGACGATCTCGTGGTCGAACCCTTTCTTGCCGAAGAGTTTCGTCCCCAGGTAGCCCTGCGCGCGCATCTCGTCGACGGCCGCACGCAACCGCTCGATGGGAAGCGCGTACTCACCGCGCACGTAGATGAACGTCTTCTCGGCGCCGGTCGCCCAGGCGGCGATCAGGATGCCCTCCAGTATCGCGAACGGTCCGCGCTCCATGATGAGCCGGTCCTTGAAGGAGCCGGGCTCGGACTCGTCGGCGTTGCAGACGAGGACCTTCATGCGGTCGCTCTTCTCCGGCATGAACGTCCACTTGAGCCCCGCGACGAACCCGGCGCCGCCGCGTCCGCGAAGGCCGGACTCCTTGACCAGGTCGGCCACGTCGGCCGGCTTCATCTTGAGCGCCTTCTTCACGGCCTTGAATCCGCCCGCGCGCTCGTAGCCGGCGAGCGTGTGGTTCGCGTCGGCGGCGTAGTGCTCGGACAGGTAGCCGGTGATCTGGGGGGTGGTGATCAAGCCAACTACTCCAGCGCGTCGACGAGGCGCCGCGCCTCTTGCGCGTCGACGTTCTCGCAGTAGCGGCCGTCGACCCGCAGCACCGGCGCGGTTCCGCAGGATCCCAGGCACTCCTCGTGTCCCAACGTCACCCTGCCGTCCTCGGTAGTCTGTCCCGCACGGATTCCCAGGTGAGCCTCGATCTGCTTCAAGAGCCCGCGCGCGCCGCGCAGCGAACACGGCAGGTTGGTGCACACGTACACGTGGTGTCGTCCCTGCGGCGAGGTGTAGAACATGTTGTAGAAGGTGAGCACCTCCCACACGTCGATCGGCTTCAGGTCGAAGAGTTCGGCGAGGGCTTCGGCCTGCTCGGCGCTCACCCAACCCTGCTCCGCCTGTACGAGATAGATCGCCGGAAGCAGCGCGCCGCGCTTCTCGGGGTACTGCTCGAACAGGGCTTCGATTTTCTGTCGTGTCTCGGGCTGCAACGTCAGTTCCAGTCGAGTCCGCCCTTCATCCACTCGTACGCGAGACCAATGGTCAGCACGGACAAGAAGATGAGCATTCCGACGAAGCCGTACCAGGCGAGTCCCTTGAACACGACCGCCCACGGGTAGAGGAAGACCATCTCGACGTCGAAGATGATGAACGAGACGGCGACCATGTAGAACTTGACGTTGAAGCGCTGGTACGGCGACACGATCGGGTGCTCGCCGCACTCGAAGGGCTCCTGCTTCTCGGCAAAGCGGAGCTTCGGCCCGAGCACGCTCGTGAGGACCAGGAACAACGCGACGAGCCCGGACCCGAGCAACAGGAACAGCCCTAGTCCGGCGTACTCCGCCATAGCGACCCCACGTGCAAAGCCTTGATTTATCGAGGGAAAGCGCGGCGAAGGCTAGTCAGCCGAGCCCCGACTGTCAACCGGGTTCGACCGCCTTTATGCTCCTCGCATGACTCGTTCGAACCCCGTGCGCTGCGCCGTGATCGGTGCGGGCAGCTTCGGCACGTGCCTGGCCGTGCTGCTCGCCGAGCGCGACTACGAAGTCGAGCTCTGGGCGCGCGATCCGGCGCTCGCCGATGCGGTGAACCGCCACCGCCACAACCCACGCTACCTCTCCGACTTCAAGCTCGCCGAGAACATCCACGCCACCGACTCGCTCGAAGAGGCACTCGCCGAGGCGGACCTCGTCCTCTCGGTCGTTCCGAGCCACGCGGTTCGTGACGTATGGTCACAGGCCGCACCGTACCTGCGCCCGGATGCGCTGATCGTCTCGGGGACCAAGGGAATCGAGGTCGGCACGGGGAAGCTGGTGAGTCAGGTGCTCGCTGACGTGCTGCCGGACCCGGTGCAGGAACGCATCGTCGTGCTCTCGGGCCCGAGTTTCGCCCGGGAAATCGCGGAGCACCGTCCGACCGGCGTATCGGTGGCCTGCGCGAACGAGAGTTTCGCGATCGCGGCCCAGTCGATGCTCTCCTCGCCGCTCTTTCGCTGCTACTCGAACACGGATGTGGTCGGCGTCGAGCTGGGCGGAGCGTTGAAGAACGTGATCGCGCTGGCGGTGGGATTCGTCGACGGCATGCAGCTGGGACTGAACGCCCGCGCCACCCTGATCACGCGGGGACTGGCCGAGATCACCCGGCTCGGCGTCGAGATGGGCGCCAACCCCGTGACATTCCAGGGACTCGCGGGCCTCGGCGACCTCGTGCTGACCTGCACCGGCGAGCTGTCGCGCAATCGCCGCGTCGGCCTCGAGATCGGCCAGGGACGCCGCCTCGAGGACATCCTGGGAGACATGAACCAGGTGGCCGAAGGCGTCCGGACCGCGCGCTCGGCCTTCGAGCTTTCGCAGCGGCTCGGCGTCGACATGCCGATCACCGAGCAGGCCTACCGGGTTCTGTACGAGGGACAGGAGCCGGTTCAGGCCATCGGCAACCTGACCACGCGCCAGCTCCGCAGCGAGCACGAGTAAGCCGTCCGGCCATCGTCTACCCTCTGGCGCATGCGCACCGCCTGCTCCGTCCTCGCGCTCCTGCTGTCGGCCTGCGGTCCCAAGCTCGTCGTACAGGACGTGTTCGAGAGCGGGGATCGCGACGTCAAGGTGACCTTGCGCCACACCGTCGCCGGCGGAGAGCCGGTTCCGCGTGGCTACGACCAGCCCGTCACGATCTCCGACGTGCGGATCGCGCACATCCTGGCCCAGATCACGCACCTCGACGCCGACGAGGTGTCGCGGCCGACGATCAGCTCGGTCCACGTCTACCCGCTGGCCGAGGGCGTGAGCAAGGCGCTGGCGGTGGCCGGGCCCGACGACGAGGTGATCGCGGTGGCGTTCACCCGAGAACGGCGCTTCGGGATCTTCACCTACGACGAGGTCACCTCGTTCCGGGTCACGATGGACGAGCCGATGCTCAACGTCGACTTCTTCATGGTCGGTGAGCGGCTCGAGAAGGACCCGAAGCGCAGGAACGAGCGCATCTACCAGGTGCCGCCCGAGCTGCCCGACCGGGCGCCGAGCTTCCGGATCAAGCCCACCAAGATCCAGATCCCCCGCGGGCGCCGCGGCGTGGCGTTCGTGTGGCGCGACCCGTACTACGCGCGGCCGGTGAGCCTGAGCCTGCGCGGTGGACGGATCAAGCGCCGCACGATCCTGATGGAGGCCGAGCCCGAAGAGCTGCAGCCCGACGGCTTCGACGCCACGCACTCGCCGGTCCTGCGCGACGCCCAGCTGCGCGCGCTCGACCGCCTCGACGCGTCGCGCCGGAACGGCGAGGTCCAGGAAGACGAGTTCCTGCGCCGGCGCCGGCTGATCCTGGAAGGCCGGCTCGAGAAGGCCGGCTACGGCGACCTGGAGCCCGGGTCCGAGCCATGACGAGCGCCGAGGTCCGCCCCATCCACCTCGACACCGACCCCGGACTCGACGACCTGCTGGCCATCGCCCTGGCACTGGCGCTGCCCGAGCTGCGAGTGGACGCGCTCACGACGGTGGCCGGCAACGCCGGCATCGACCGCGTGACCGAGAACGCCCAGCGCTTTGCCGCGCTCGCGGGGCTCGCCCTGCCGATCGGACGTGGAGCCGCGGAGCCGCTGGCGCTGTCTCGCTGCGATGCGGCCCACTTCCACGGTGAAGACGGGCGGCGAGGCGTGTCGATTCCCGCGCTCGACCGGCGTCCCGTCGAGACGGCCGCATCCGTGCTGCGGGCTCGACTCGCCGCGCACGGCGTGCGCTGCGTGGTGGCGCTGGGACCGCTCACGAACCTGGCGACGCTGGCGCGCGAGCAGCCAACGCTGCTCGAAGGGATCGAGATCGTCTGGATGGGCGGCGCACTCCAAGGCGGAAACGTGACGCCGGTGGCCGAGTTCAACGCCTACGCCGATCCGCAGGCTCTCTCGACGCTGCTCGACTCCGCGGCGGCGCTGCGCGTGATCCCGCTCGAAGTGACCGAGACGGTCGCGCTTCGCGAGGCGGACGTGGGCGAGCAGCCGTTCGGCGCGAGCGAGCTCGGGCGCACGCTCGAGGCCGTGCTGCGTGCCCTCATGGAGGCGGAGCGACCGACGGCGGGAGAGGCGCGGGCGAGCCTGCACGATCCCTGCGCCGTGCTCGCGGCCACGCGACGCGACCTGTTCCGCTACGAAGAGAAGGTGATCCGGATCCAGGTCGACGAGTCGAGCGACCGCGGCCGCCTCTCCGAGCTGCCGGCCGGAAGCGGCCGCACCGTGCACTACGCGGTGGAGGCGCGCGCCGACGAGATCAAGCGCATATTCCTCGACGGCTTGCGCCGGCTGGGAGAAGCCGCTTGATCTGCGACTTCCACGTGCACTCGACTTTCTCCGACGGGACGCTGACGCCGTCGGAGCTGGTCGACGAGGCGCAGCGCGCGGGCGTGGACTGCTTCGCCCTCACCGACCACGACGACGTCTGCGGCATCGCCGAGGCGCGGGAGCGCGCGGCCGGTCTCGACGTCGAGGTGATGGCCGGCGTCGAGATCTCCGTCGCCGAGGACGAGGGCCGGCGGCAGATGCACATCCTGGGGCTGCGTCTCGATCCCGACGAGCCCGGACTGCGCGCAGGGCTCGGGGCGATCCAGCAGGCGCGGCGCCGGCGGGTCGACACCATCCTGGACCTGCTGGCCGGCGCGGGCGTCGCCCTCGATCGCAGCCACCTCGGCGACGCGCCCGAAGGCGCCGCCATCGGGCGCCCGCACGTCGCGCGCGCACTGGTGGCCCAAGGCATCTGCAGCAACGAGGACGAGGCCTTCGCGCGCTACCTGCGCCGCGGCCGACCGGCCTACGTGTCGTCGGCCGGCATCGCGGCGCGCGCCGCCATCGAGCTGATCCACTCAGCGGGCGGCATGGCGTCGTTGGCGCACCCTCCGCTCTCGGTCGGCGCGGACGGGCCCGGCGGACTCGACGCCTTCGTCGAGGGGCTGGCCGGCCTGGGCCTCGACGGGCTCGAAGTCCAGCACCCCGGACTGCAGCCGCGCACGCGCCGCCGCTTGCGCCGGATCGCGCGCACACGCGGGCTGGTGGTCACCGGGGGCAGCGACTTCCACGGCCACTCCCGTCCCGACGTGGCGATGGGACGTGGCCGCGGCCGCATCGAGGTCGGGCGCAAGACCTACGACGAGATCGTCGAGCGCGCGGCCCGCTACCCCGCGTCCTAGAGCAGGCGTCCGCCGCCGGGCCCGCGCCCGTGGCCCAGGTGCGCCTGCTCAAGCGCCAGCAGCTTTCGCTTGGTGTCGAGCCCGCCGCCGAAGCCTCCGAGCTTTCCGCCCGCCGCAATCACCCGGTGACACGGCACGACGAGCGGCACCGGGTTCGCGCCGTTCGCCAGGCCGACGGCGCGGTACGCGCGGGGCCGATCTATGTCCGCCGCGACCTGGGCGTAGGTGCGCGTCTCGCCGTACGGGATGCGGCCGAGCGCCTGCCAGACCTGGCGTTGGAACGCGGTTCCGCGAAGGTCGAGCGGAGTCTCGAAACGCTCGAGCTCACCGGCAAAGTAGGCCGCGAGCTCACCGCGCACCTGCTGCAGGGCGGGCAGTGATTCGACGGGCTCCGCCTCGGGAAGGGCACGCCTGAGCCAGCCGCGAAACCCCGAACCCGCGCCGCGCGGAAACTCGATCCTCACCACGCCCTGCGCCGTGGCGGCCACCCGGAGCACGCCGATCGGCGACTCGACCTCGGTCGTGGCCAGCGACTCCCCCATCCCCGGACTCTACCACGCGGCCGGCTGCGGCCGACGGCGCGGGACCCGAACGCAGAGGTGCGGGAGCAGCATGCACTGCCCCCGCACCGTCACGTCCAACCTCTCGAGTCGGAACCCGCTAGCGCCGTCGCCGTGCGGTCTTGCGTCCAGCCGTCTTGCGTCGAGTGCGCGTGGCCTTCTTGCGGGTGGCCTTCTTGCGCGTCGCCTTCTTGCGGCCGGCCTTCTTGCGAGTGGCCTTCTTCCGCGTGGCCTTCTTGCGAGTGGCCTTCTTGCGTGTCGCCTTCTTGCGGGTGGCCTTCTTGCGTGTCGCCTTCTTGCGGCCGGCCTTCTTGCGTGTCGCCTTCTTGCGACCGGTCTTGCGCCGCGCCGGAGCCCGCCGCTTGGCCGTCTTGCGCCCGCCCCCGCGTCGCGCCATGCGCGTGCGGCAGACGTCGCCGTCCTTGTCGATGAAGTAGAGGAAGCCGTCCTCTCGCTCGACGCCAGCCTTGGCGACCTTCTGCGTACGGCCCTTCCTCTGACGGCCGCCACCGCGCGCCATCGTGACGCGTGAGACGTCGCCCTTCTTGTCGAGGAAGTACAGGTAGCCCGACTCCCTCTTCACCCCAATACGAGCAACTTTCGTCGCCATGGTTCCCCCCAATTTGTCGTCGATGACCGGCGACGTTGCGCCGGCCTCCGACACCGACCCCTCTCAGGTCTGCGTCGGAACATTCGATCTACGATCGAACGACTGGAGTTTTCGACGGAAATTCGGGGTCGTCAAGCTCTCGGGCGAAAAAAGCGCGCGAGGTTGCGCTCGATCCGGGCCACTGGCTCGTCGGTGTCGGGCTCGAACGCGGCGCCGGTGATCGTCTCGAACGCCTCGATGTACCGACGAGAAGCCTCGCAGCGCACGTCATCGGGCAACGCCGGAGCGGGGCCCTCCCCTCGGTAGCCGTGCTCGACCAGCCAGCGGCGGATGTACTCCTTGTCGAGAGCCTCGGGCGCCACACCCTCGGACATCGCGCGCTCGTAGCCGTGGCTCCACCAGTACCTGGACGAGTCCGGGGTGTGGACCTCGTCGACGAGAAGCAGCTCACCGTCGGGAGACAGCCCCATTTCGTACTTGGTGTCGACGAGAATCAGCCCTTGCTGCGACGTCCGCTTGGCGCCCGCGTCAAATATCCGACGCCCGAGAGCCTCTGCGCGGTCGTATAGCTCCTCGGAGATGGTTCCGGACTCGATCAGGGCGGCGCGCGAGGTCAGCTCGTCGTGCGCTCCCAGCTCCGCCTTCGTCGTCGGGGTGAGCAGGGGCTCGGCCAGGCGCTCGTGCTCGCGCATCCCGTCGGGCAACCGGTGGCCACAGTACTCGCGGTCCCCGCGCTCGTACGCGCGCCAGATGGAGGTGTTCGACGAGCCGGTCAGGTAGGCGCGAAAGACGAACTCCACGGGCAGGACGCGACACTCGCGCACGACGGAGACATTGGGGTCGGGCACCTCGAGCAGGTGGTTCGGCGCCAGCGACCGGGTCTGCTCGAACCAGAACGCCGCAAGCTGGTTCAGCACCTGCCCCTTGAACGGAAGTGTGCCCAGGATCACGTCGAAGGCACTCACGCGGTCGGAGACGACGATCAGGCGGCGCCCCTGCTCGGCCTGGATGTAGTTGTCCCGGACCTTGGCCTCGAAGCGCTCGCCCAGGTTCTCGAGGTGCGTGCGCTCGAGCGTCCTGCCGCACTGCTCCCTCAGCAGCCCGATGTCGATTCCCATGCTCTCTCCCCCTCGGCTCGGAGCCATCGCCCCTTCTCCTGCCCCTTATCCCCCGGCACGCCGCTCGGGGCAAGCCGGGAATCAGCCGCCGCGACGCTCGCCGGAGCGCTTCTCGACGCGGTCGAGCACCTGCTCCTCGAGGCGCACACCGTCGAGCGCGTTGATCTCGCGGATGCCCGTGGGACTGGTGACGTTGACCTCGGTGAGCCAGTCGCCGATCACGTCGATGCCCGCAAAGAAGATCCCGTGCTCGAGCAGCGACGGGCGCAGCCGATCACAGATCTCGCGGTCGCGGTCGGTGATCTCGGCGCGTACGGCCGACCCGCCGACGTGGAAGTTCGCGCGCGTCTCCCACGCCTCGGGCACCCGCAGCACCGCGCCGATGGGCTCGCCCTCGAGCAGGATGATGCGCTTGTCGCCGGCGCGGATTTCGGGGACGTAGCGCTGGGCGATCTGGAAGACGGTGCCGTGCCCCGTCGCCATCTCGAGCAACGCGCGGACGTTTCGGTCTCCGCTCGACAGGTGGAAGACACCCTCGCCCCCGCAGCCGTCCAGGGGCTTCACGATCATCTCGCCGCCCAGGTGATCGAGGAAGCCGAGCAGGTCGTCGATGCTGCGGCTGACCAGGGCCTCCGGGGTCAGGTCCGGGAAGTGAGAAACGAACAGCTTCTCGGTCACTTCGCGCAGGCCCCGGCCGCTGTTCACCACCAGCGTGTGCGGCTCGACCAGGCTCAGCAGGTGCGCGACGTAGAAGTAGGCCAGGTCGTAGGGCGGATCCTTGCGCATCCAGACCACGTCGAACTCGTCGAGTGGCCGGGTTACCGGCGCGTCCGTCGCGTACCAGGGGCCGTCCTCGCCGGAGAGCAGGCGCGTCGGCACCGAATGAGCGACAGCGCGTCCCTCGCGCGCCAGGATGCCCTCGACCTCGACGGTGGCGACGTCGTGGCCGCGCCGCGCGGCCTCGCGCATGAACGCGACCGTGGTGTCGGCCGTCACATTCAATGACGGCAGGGGATCGACGATGAATAGATGGTTCACTCCCCGGATCGTACGGTCGGCCGGAGCGCGGTGTCAAACCGCTCTGGGAGCGCAACTCGTTGATTTTGAAGCGGACTCACGCGTCGCCACGCTTGCTGGCAGAAGGGCCGTGGGCTAGGTTCGGACCCCCTCGGCACCCCCTAGCGAGGACCCTCAGTTGAGACGATGGCTCCAGATCGCGCTGGCCGCGGCCGCGCTCGCCGCATGCGGAGCGCTGTTCGGGGTCGCGCTTTTCTACGCCACGGTGCTGCGCAACCTGCCCGAGATCTACTCGCTGCGCGACTACCGCCCGAACCTGATCACCCACCTGTACGCGGCCGACGGCACCCAGATCGGGACGTTCGCACGCGAGCGGCGGATCGTGGTTCCGATCGAAGAGGTACCCACGCACGTCGTGCACGCGTTCATCGCCGCCGAGGACAACGCGTTCTACGAGCACGAGGGTCTCGACTACCCCGGAATCCTGCGCGCGGCGCTCGCCAACCTGCGGTCGGGCCGCGTCCGGCAGGGCGGCAGCACGATCACGCAGCAGGTCGCCAAGACCTTCCTGCTCTCGTCGGAGCGCAGCATCGTCCGCAAGCTCAAGGACATGGTGCTCGCCATGCGCATCGAGGAATACCTGGAGAAGAACGAGATCCTCTACCTGTACCTGAACCAGATCTACCTGGGCTCGGGCGCCTACGGCATCGAGGCGGCGGCCCGGACCTACTTCGACAAGCCGGTCGGCGAGCTGACGCTGGCCGAGGGCGCGCTGATCGCCGGGCTCGTGCCGGCCCCGTCGCGCTACACGCCATTCAAGCGCGCCGACCTGGCGCGCACGCGCCAGCGCTTCGTGCTGCGCCAGATGCTCCAGAAGGGCTTCATCGACGCCGAGCAGCACGACACCGCGCTCGACGAGCCGCTCGCCTTCGTGGCGCGGCGCCAATCCGGCCACGCGAACGCGGTCGCGTACTTCACCGAAGAGATCCGCCGCTACCTCGTCAACCGGTACGGCGAGGAAGCGGTGCTGACCGGCGGCCTCCAGGTCACGACCACGCTCGACGTCGAGGCGCAGGTGGCCGCCTACCAGGCGGTGCGGCGAGGACTCGTGGCGCACGACCGCCGCAACGGCTTCCGCGGACCGATCCGGGTCGCGCCCGAGGAGGAGTGGCTCACCCTGGCCGAGGATCTGGAGGTCCGCTTCGGCGAGGACGGGGAGGAGCCCGGCGACGTCGTCGAGGCGCTGGTGCTCGAGACCGACAATGACACCGAGCGCATCCGACTCGCGCTCGGCCTGCAGCGCGAAGCCGTGCTGACGCTCGAAGACGTCAAGTGGGCGCGCGAGCCCGACCTGGAGTGGGACGGCGCGGTGCCGCGCATCCGCCACGTGAGCCAGGCGCTCCGGCCCGGCTACCTGGTGCGGTTGGAGCGCATTGGCACGCGTGACCCGAGCGAAGAAGAGCTAGCGGCCGACCCCGAGGCTCCGCGGGTCGAGACCTGGTCGCTCTACCAGGAACCGCTCGCACAGGGCGCGCTGCTCTCGATGGACATCGAGACCGGTCACGTCGAGGCGATGATCGGCGGCTACAGCTTCCAGGGCAGCCAGTTCAACCGCGCGACGCAGATGCGCCGCCAGCCCGGCTCGGCCTTCAAGCCGGTGATCTACGCCTCGGCCATGAGCCGCGGCTACACGCCCGCGACCATCGTCTTCGACACCCCCATCGTCTACGAGGACGACGAAACGGGCGTCGTCTGGAAGCCGGGCAACTACACCGACAGGTTCTACGGGCCGATCACGCTGCGCGAGGCGCTCGCCCACTCGCGGAACATCGCGACCATCAAGGTGCTGCGCGACATCGGCATCCCGCCCGTACTCGAACTCTCCGAGTCGCTCGGAATCGGCGCGAACCTGGAGCCCAACCTCTCGCTGGCGCTCGGGGCGAGCGAGGTGACGCTTGGAGAACTGGTCCGCGCCTACGGGGTCTTCGCGGCGGGAGGCCGCCGCATCGACCCGGTGTTCATGCTCGAGGTCCGCGACCGCGAGGGCGTGCTGATGGAGCACGACGTGCGCCTGCCGCTCGAGGGCAATCCCGACGTCGCCAGCGCCGACTCCGACGCGGCCGATGGCGACGGCGATGCCCATGCCGATCGAGATCCCGATGGGGCGGAGCGCGCCTCCAGCGACGAGGACGACGTAATCGCCGCGATCCGCGCGCGCGTCGACCGCGCCGACGACCCCGACGCACTGCCCGAGGGCTATGGCCTGGACCCGGTCTCCGCCTACCTGATGACCGACCTGCTGAAGGCCGTCGTGCAGGAGGGCACCGGCTGGCGCGTGCGCGCGCTCAAGCGGCCCATGGCAGGCAAGACCGGCACGACCAACGACCTGCACGACGCCTGGTTCCTGGGCTACTCGCCGCGCACGGTGGCCGGGGTCTGGGTGGGCTTCGACACCGCGCGCAACCTCGGAAAGAACGAGACGGGCTCGCGCACCGCGAGTCCGATCTTCGTGGACTTCATGCGCCAGGCGCTGGCCGGGGAGCCGCGCGAGGAGTTCAGCATCCCCGACGGCGTGGAGTTCGCTCGCATCGACAAGAAGACCGGACTGCGCGCGCCTCCGGGCGCCGAGTCCGCGGTGTTCCAGCCGTTCCGGGCCGGGACGGCCCCCCTCGACTACGCTCGAGAGAACGGCGCGAACGGCGCGCCCAGCGTCCCCGTTCGGCTCGACTGAATGGCCGCGGCCGACTGGCAGGAAGAGGTCCAGACACTTCGGGGGGCCCTGTTCCGGTCTCCGCGGGACGGACCGGCGGCGCACCTGCTCTTCCTCTGCGTGGCGAACTCCGCGCGCAGCCAGGTCGCCGAGGGCATCGCGCGGTCGCTCGCGCCCGAGGGCGTGCGCGTCTCGTCGGCAGGCGCGTGGCCGGCGAGCGTCCACCGCGGAGCGGTCGAAGTGCTCGAAGAGATCGGCATCGACGCGTCGCAGCAGTTCTCGAAGAGCATCGACGAGATCGACCTGGCGACCGTCGACGCGGTCATCACGCTCTGCGGGGAGCAGGTGTGCCCCATCATGCCCGGTGGCGTGCCGCGCGTGCACTGGCCGATGCCCGACCCGACCGGACGGGGGCTGGCCGGCTTCCGCGAGCTCTGCGCCGAGCTGCAGCGCCGGCTCGGGGCGCTGCTCGTCCCGTGAGCGGCCGCCGCGTCCTCGTCGTCGGCGGCGGACACAACGGACTCGTGGCCGCCGCCTACCTGGCGCGCGGCGGCGCTTCGGTCACGGTGCTGGAGCGCCGTGAGATCCTCGGCGGCGCCTGCGTCACCGAGGAGTGCTGGCCGGGCTACCGCGTGTCGCGCGCGGCCTACGTGCTGTCGCTGTTCCGTCCGCGCATCGCGCGCGAGCTGGGGCTGGCGCGCCACGGCCTGGTACTGCTGCCGCGCCGTCCCTCGTCGTTCACGCCGATGCCCGACGGCCGCTCGCTCGTGCTCGGCGCCGACCCCGCACTGAACGCCGCCGAGATCGGACGCTTCTCGAAGCGCGACGCCGAGGCCTTCCCCCGCTACGAGGCGTTGCTCGCGCGCATCGCCGACGCGCTCGAGCCCACGCTCGACATCCCGCCTCCCGACCCGGCCATCCGCGGTCCGGCGGACCTGGTGCCGTGGTGGCGGCTGATGCGCGCCGGCCTGCGGCTTGGCCGCGAAGCGCCCGCCGCCGCGCGCCTGCTGCTCGGCCCGGCGCGCGAGCTGCTGGAGGAGTGGTTCGACTCGGAGCCGCTCCGCGGCACGCTCGCGACCGACGCCGTGATCGGCGCCTTCGCCGCTCCGTCCACGCCCGGCACCGGCTACGTGCTGTTCCACCACGTGATGGGCTCGATGACGGGACACCGTGGAGTGTGGGCGTACGTACAGGGAGGCATGGGCGCGCTCTCCGATGCGCTCGCTGGGGCCGCCCGCGCCGCCGGCGTGGAGCTGCGCTGCGGAGCCACGGTGTCGCAGCTGCGCACGCGCGACGGCCGCGTGACCGGGGTCGTGCTCGAGAGCGGCGAGGAGATCGAGGCCGACGCCGTGGCGTCGTGCGCCGACCCGGCCCGCACCTTCAGCCTGCTCGAGGACGACGACGCCCTTCCCGAGACCTTCCGCCGGGCGCTCGCCGCGATCGACTACCGGAGCCCGGTGGTCAAGCTGAACCTGGCACTCAATGCCCTGCCCGAGTTCCGCGCCACGGACCGGCCCCACGGAGAGCCGACACCGCTTTCCGGCACGATCCACCTGGGCGCCCAGGACCTGCCCGCGATCGACGCGGCCTTCGACGACGCGCGTGCCGGGCGCGTCTCCACGCGGCCGGTGGTCGAACTGACGCTGCCCTCCGTCGTCGACCCGACGCTGGCGCCCCCGGGCTGTCACGTGGCGTCGGTGTTCGCGCAGTACGCCCCGGCTCTAGCGACAGACGATCCGGCCTGGCCGGAGCTTCGCGACCAGATCCGCGAACGCGTGCTGGATTGCTGCGAGGAGGCCGCACCCGGCTTCCGCGAGCGGGTCGAGCACGTCGAGGTGCTCGCGCCGCCCGACCTCGAGGCGATCTTCGGCCTGACCGGCGGGAACATCTTCCACGGCGCCATGACGCCGGACCGCCTGCTGTTCATGCGGCCGGTCGCGGGCTGGGCACGGCACCGGACTCCAGTCCACGGGCTCTGGCTCTGCGGATCGGGAGCCCACCCTGGCGGGGGCGTCATGGGCGCGCCCGGCCGGAACGCCGCGCTCGAGATGCTGCGCGACCTGCGCTGACGCGTCGCGACGCAGCGCGTTGACCCGGGTACGCCGCATGGATGCGCGCGCATAAGCAAGAAACCCGCCGAACTCGGTGGAGTTCTTGGCGGGTTTGTGTGTACCGCGAATTGTGAGGAGAGATTATAGCGAGTTTTTCGAAAAACGCAAGCGCTTTCTTGCGAGTTCGTCGCAACTCGCAATTTGCGCGTCCGAACTCGATGAAACGCGCCCCAACTCGCAAAACGGGGCCGGCAACTCGCTCGCGCGCACCCCCGTTTCGCGTACCCTATGTCGCGCCGCGAGCCCCGTCGCAGGATCGGCCACACGAGAAAGGGAGAGCCGCGCGCGTGAAGTCCTACCTCGACCTGCTGAACCACGTGCTGACGCGGGGCGTGCCCAAGGGCGACCGCACCGGGACGGGGACGTTGAGCGTATTCGGCTGGCAGCTCCGCCACGACCTGGCGGAGGGCTTTCCCCTGCTGACTACCAAGCGCGTGCAGTGGAAGTCGCTGTCCCACGAGCTGCTCTGGTTCCTGCGAGGCGATACGAATCTGTCCTACCTGCACGAGCACGGCGTAGGCATCTGGGACGAGTGGGCCGACGAGAAGGGCGAGTTGGGACCGGTCTACGGGGCACAGTGGCGCAGCTGGCCCGCGCCCGACGGCCGCCGCATCGACCAGATCGCGCAGGTCGTACGCGGCCTCCGCGAGGACCCGGAGTCCCGGCGCCACGTGGTCAGCGCCTGGAACCCGGGCGAGATCGACCGCATGGCCCTGCCGCCCTGCCACCTGCTCTTCCAGTTCTACGTGGCGCAGGGACGCCTCTCGATCCAGGTCTACATGCGCAGCGCGGACGTGTTTCTCGGCGTGCCCTTCAACATCGCGTCGTACGCGCTGCTCGACTGCATGGTCGCGCAGGTGACCGGACTCGAGCCGGGCGAGCTGGTGCTGACGCTCGGCGACGCACACCTGTACCGGAACCACGTGGAGCAGGCCAAGCGGCAGCTCGCGCGCGAGCCCGGACGCCTGCCCCGCCTGCGGCTCAACCCGCGAGTGCGGTCGGTCTTCGACTTCGTCTACGAGGACTTCGAGCTGATCGACTACAGGCCGCAGAAGGGCATCCTGGCTCCGATCGCCGTCTAGCCATGATCTCGATGATCGCCGCCCTGGCGCGCAACCGCGTGATCGGACGCGACGGTGGACTGCCCTGGAGGCTGCCCCGCGACAGCCGGCACTTCATGCACACGACGCTCGGCAAGCCCGTCATCATGGGACGCCTCACCTTCGAGTCGATGGGAGAGGCGCTGTCGCGGCGAGACAACGTGGTGATCACGAGCGATCCCGACTTCGGGCCGCCGGGCGTGCGCGTCGCGCGCAGCCTGGCCGAGGCGCTGGAGCTGACCGCGGACGCGCCGGAGCAGGTACTGATCGGCGGGCAGCGCGTCTACGAAGAGGGCCTGCCGCTCGCCGACCGGCTCTACCTGACCTTCGTCGACGCCGAGGCCGACGGCGACACGCACTTTCCCGAGCTCGACCCCGCCGAGTGGCGCGAGGTCGAGCGCAGCGAGTTCGCAGCCGACGAGAAGCACGCGCACGCCTTCAGCATCGTCACGCTCGAGCGCCGCTGAGAGCGTCGCGCACGAAGCGCACGTCGTCGGGCATGCGCTCGATCCACCCCAGGCAGTCGCTGCGGATCAGCGCCAGGTCGAACGCGTCCTGCTCCGCGCCGGCGTCCCCGGACAGTATGCTTCGCAGGAAGGCATCGAGGTCCTCGAGACAACGGCGCTGGAAGTAGAACTCGAAGAGGACGGGCTCGAG
Organism: Deltaproteobacteria bacterium; assembly: GCA_019311115.1. Classification (GTDB taxonomy): domain Bacteria; phylum Myxococcota_A; class UBA9160; order SZUA-336; family SZUA-336; genus JAFDDB01. The sequence continues at coordinate 14,158 of JAFDDB010000020.1, read as the reverse complement.
CGCACGCGACTGACACCGCTCCCGGTAGGCGTCGATGAACCCGCGGAACTCGCCGCGCGGAATGTGCGCGTTGGTGGCTCCGGCCAGGTCCTGCTCGCAAGGGGCCAGCTGTGCGCCGTCCCAGTCCAGCATCCAGAGCGTACGCTGCGCGTCGAAGAGCAGGTTCCCACCGTGGATGTCCGTGTGGCAGAGCACGGCGGGCGGGTCGAGCGCGCGCGCGCGCTCGCTCGCGGCGTGGAGCGCGTCGAGCTCCGCCTCGACGCGGCTGCGCCACGGAGCCACGGTCCTGCGCAGTTCCTCCGGAGCATCGCTGTCGAGCCTCTCCAGCGCGGCGCGCAGCCCGGTGTCGAAAGGGATCTCGAAGTCCTCGGCCGGCGCGGAGCCGAGGTCGAGGCGCCCGGTCGCAGAGTGGAGCGCCCCGATCGCGCGAGCGACCGGCAGGCGTACGGGCTCCGGGAGGATGCGCATGGGCGACAGGGACGGTGCGTCGATCCAACGGCTGAGTACCAGCAGTGCTTCGCCGAACTCGCCCCAGAGCGCTCCCGAGCAGGTCGGGACCACGCTCGGAACCGCGACGACGTCGCCGCCGTCTAGCTGGCGCATCAACGCAAGGTGGAAGCCGTCGCGGATCCGGTCGGCGGATCGCCCCGGGAACGCGAGCTTCAGGTGGAACCGGCTCCCGTCCCGGACGTCCACGCCGTAGGCTGCGTCCTCGCCGAGCGGAAGGAACTCGACGGCCCGCACCGGCAGGTGCCAGGCCGCTCGCAGCGCTTCGATCAGATCTTCGTGTCCCTCGAGCGGATCGACCTTCATGGCTGGCAGTCTGCGATAATCACGATGCACCGTCCGCGCGGAGGAGACCGCCCATGGCGAGCCCGGACTTGAAGAACGACGTCTGCAAGACCATCGACCGGCTGCAGGACGACCTGCTCTCCGTCTCGCACGAGATCCACGCGCACCCGGAGCTCGCGTTCGAGGAGGTCCGCGCGTCCGCCCTGCTGATCGAGACGCTCGAGCGGGCCGACCTGCGCGTCGAGCACGGGGCGTACGGACTGGCCACCGCGTTCGAGACGGAGTTCGGGCCCGAGGGAGCGCCACTCGTGGCGCTGCTCGCGGAGTACGACGCCCTGCCGGGAATCGGACACGCCTGTGGGCACAACCTGATCGCGACGGCGTCGCTGGGCGCGGCGCTGGCACTAGCCGAGCTCGGCGACGCGCTGCCCGGCCGCGTGCGGCTGCTCGGCACGCCGGCCGAAGAGCGCGGCGGCGGCAAGGAGCTGATGGCGCGGCGCGGCGCGTTCGACGGCGTCGACGCCGCCATGATGGTCCACCCGGCGGGGATCGACCTCGTCACCATGCCGTGCATCGCGATCGCCGAGGTCGAGGCCCACTACCGGGGCGAGGCGGCCCACGCGTCGTCGATGCCACATCGGGGCATCAACGCGCTCGACGCGCTCGTCCACGCCTACACTTCCATCGCGGCGCTGCGGCAGCACATCAAGCAGACCGAGCGGCTGCACGGCATCATCACCCACGGTGGAGAGGCGCCGAACATCGTTCCAGACCGGGCGTCGGGGCGGTTTTACGTGCGCGCGCGGAACGCCGACGAGCTCGAGCCCCTCAAGCGCCGCGTGCAGGCGTGCTTCGAGGCGGGAGCGTTGGCGACCGGAGCGCGGCTCACGGCCGAGTGGGGCGAGGTCGACTACCTGGAGCTGAACACGTGCTGGCCGCTCGCACAGGCCTACCAGGAGAACGCCGAAGCGCTCGGGCGCGAATTCTTCCCGCACGAGAAGCTGCCGGCCTCGGTCGCGGGCAGCACCGACATGGGCAACGTCAGTCACCGCGTACCGTCGATCCACCCGATGATCGCCGCGGCCCCGCCGCACTGCACGATCCACAACGCGGAGTTCACCAAGTGGGCCGGCTCCGATACCGGCGACCTGGCCGCCCTCGACGGCGCCAAGGCACTGGCGATGACCGCACTCGACTACCTGTCGGACGCGGGCCTTCGCGAGCGCGTCGCCGGCGCATTCACTCCGACGGCCTGAAGCCGACGAAGATCACCTGCGAGGGGTGCTCCTCGTCCCAGTCGGGCGTGTGCCTGACCTCGACTCGGAAGCCGACCTGCTCGAGCAGGGACACCCAGGTCGCCTGGGGATGGAGACCATGCTCGTGCTGGTCGATCTCGACACGCGGCGGTCCGCCCCCCTCGCGAAGCAGGTAGACGAAGGTGGTCTGGTAGGTGCAGTCGTCCGGATCGGGATCCCAATCCCACGACAGGTAGCGCAGGCTCCGACCGTCCCCGTCGTGTCCCCCCGAGCCCGTCTGCTCCGAGAAGGTCTCGCGGACGCAGTCCGGCGCGACGAGCATCACCCCGCCCGGCTGTAGGTGTACCCAGGCCGTCTCGAAGGCGTCGCGCAGGTCCGCTTCGCTCGTCATGTACTCGATGGCGTCGTGGATCAGCACGGCGTCGAAGGTCCGTCCGAGGCGCAGGCTGCGCATGTCGCCCTGAAGGTGCTCGCACTCGGGGTTGAGCGTCTTCGACAGCTCGAGCATCCCGGCTGAGAGGTCGGTGAGCACTAGCTCGGCGTAGCGGCTCTTCATGTGCGAGGCGTTGTTGCCGCCGCCGGAGCCCAGCTCGAGCACGCGCCGCGGACCCCGCGGACCGGCGAGACCCGCGGAGAAGGCGCGCTCCAGCTCGTCGCCGTAGAACTTCGCCTCGTCCTCGTAGTCCTTGGGGTGCGTCAGCAGGTGGAACCACGGGGCGAACTCGTCGTAGAGGCGCATCTTCAGTCGGAGTCGGAGCTCTGGAGCATGCGCATGGCGGCGCGCGGCCGGAAGATCGAGTAGAACGCCGGCACCATGATGATCGCGCCGAGCATGTTGATCACCATCAGGACGATCAGCAGCTGCGCCATCTCGGCCTGGAAGCGGAGGCTCGAGAAGACCCAGAAGAAGATGCCGCCGACCACGGTGGTCGCCGTGAACGAGACGGCCATCCCCGTGGTCTGGACCGCCCGGCGAATGGCCTCGTCGATGTCTCCTGCGTGGCGGACCTCTTGGCGGATGCGGTCGACGATGTAGATGGCGTAGTCGACGCCGATCCCCACCCCCACGGCCTGCACCGGCAGCGTATTCACGTTGAGACCCACTCCGAGGAGCGCCATGTACGCCAACGACAGCAGCGTGGCGGTCGAGATCTGGAGCAGGATGATCGCGCCGCTCGGCATCGACCGGTACGTGAACGAGTGCAGCACGAAGATGACCAGGAAGATCAGCGAGATGTTCGCCAGGTGGCTGCGCTCTACTTCTTCGTTGACGGCGGCGAGCATGCCGATCACTCCGCCGGCCATCACGAACTGCACGCCGCGCGTCCAGGAGTTGGTCAGCTGGAACTTCGGAGCGTCGTCTTGCGCCTTGGCGTCCTGCACCAGCAGGTTTCGCGTGCTCACGGCCACTGCGCGGAGGGCCAACTCTTCGTCCTCCCACCACTGGTCCACATCGTCCTCGTCCCAGTCCTCGAGCGAGTCGGGCCAGGTGAAGAGGCGGCCCGGGGGTACGCCGTCGCGGGCGCGTGCGTACTCGGCGAGGGCCGCCTCGCGGAACTCGCCGATCCACGGCGGCAGCCCGTCCTGTCCGACGTTCTGCACCGGCTGCTCCACGTACTCGTCCCGCTCGCCGCGGAGGCGCACGCGCAGCGTATGCGAGCGGTCGGGGAGCAGCGGGCCCAGCATGTAGTACACGAAGTCGGCCAGCCTCTCGCCGTTCCAGAACGGCGCGTCCGGCTCGCCCCGGTTCTTCTCGAGCCGCACCGAGACGAGACCGATCGGGTTCGCGGCGATGAACTCCTCGGCCACCTCGACGGCGCGCCGGATCGTGTCTCCCTTGTGGTCGGGGTAGAAGGCCGTCAGCGCGCCCGCGCGCCCGTTGGTGTTGACGATCGAGCCGAGGGAGCCCCCCGGCGCGTTGAAGCGCACGAAGGTGACGATGCCGCGCGTCTGGTCGGGAATCACCTCGTGCTTGGGGTCGCCGCTCCGCAGCAGGCTGTTCGCCGTCTTGACCACCTGGGTCAGCGACAGGACGGCGTGCGCGCCGCTCTCCCGCTGGAGCTTCCGGCTCAGCATCTCCATCTTCTGGAGTACCTCGCCCTCGCCGACGACGCCGTCGCGGTCGCCGTCCGCGTACACCATCAGTGTGTCGGCGCCGCCGAAGTGCTCGCCGATCTTCCCCGTCGCCACGTTGAACGGGTGGTCCGGCCAGAAGATGGGAACGCCCGGACGCGACTCGCCGATCCGCGAGTACATCAGGGTGACCCAGGCGGATCCGAGGAACATGAGGATCGTCGCGACGGCGATCACGCGCTTGCCGACCGGGTCCGTCGTGACGCGTCCCACCAGTGCGAGCAGCCTCGACATGAACGTCGGCGTGTAGTGCACCGGGTCGCGTGGCGGCGGCAGCACGCAGATCAGGATCGGGTGGAGGATCTCGACGGTCACCACGATCGACGCCACCCAGAACGCGCCGAAGAGGCCGAGATCCCACATGGCGGGCAGCGAGGTCACCAGGATCACGAGCAGTCCCGCCACGTCGGTCACGACGCCGAGCGTGCCGGGCACGATCAGCTCCGACAGCGCCACCGTCACGGCCTCGATCTTGGCCTGCTCCGGGTCGTCATACAGCGGGTAGAGGCGCTCGTAGTCCTCGAAGAACCGCTCCGCCATCTGCACGGTGTGCGAGACGGCGCGGGCCGTGATGATCATGGGGATGACCAGCACCAGCGGGTTGAACTGGATGCCCATCCAGCCGGTGAAGCCGGTTCCCCAGATGACCGTCACGCCCGCGCAGAGGAACGGGATGATCACGCCGTGTGCGCGGCGGAAGTACGCCCACAGAAGCAGGAAGATCGCCCCGACCGCGCCGACGACCGAGACCAGGATCTCCCAGGAGTGCGCGATGATCCAGCCGACGACGAGCGGCACGCCGGTGATGTAGACCTCGTACTCGTCGTCCTGCTCGCGTTCCTTCAGCCGCTGCAGGTGGTCGAAGATCGCCCGGTAGACCTGCGCCGAGTCGAGGCGGTCGGTGACGAAGCCCGCCATGATCAGCGCCGCGCGCTCGTCGCGGCTCACCAGCACGCCCAGGAACTCGGGGACCTTGTGGAAGACGGTGTCGCGGATCTCGTCGGCCTCTTCCTGCGTCTCGGGCAGATCCTCGACCAGCAGGTTGATCTCGAGCGTGCCGTCGGGCTCGCGCTCGAGGACGCGGGTCGTCAGGTGCACGAGCGAGCGGATCTGGTCGTGGTTGACCGGGTAGGGCGGGTGGGCCCGGTTCACCGCGGCGGCGATCTCCTGGCGCGACAGGCGGTCCTCGGCCTCGAGCTCCAGCCGCAGCGCCCTGCGCTCGTCCATGTTCGGCGGGAAGTCGTCGCCGTTGAGCGACTTGGTGACGCGGTCGATCCGGGCGAGCCCCTCGGGCGTGAACAGCGAGCCGTCCTTGCGCACGAGAACGATCGCGACGAGCGTGGAGTTTCCGAACTCGCCCGCGAACTTGTCCTGGGCGTGGATGAACGGGTGGTCCGGGACCAGGTCGCGCGCGTCGCTGCCGATGCCGATGGAAGGCCCCGGAAGGGGGGCGCCGAGCAGCGTGCTGACCGCGTTGACCGAGGGATAGAGGAAGAACAGCGTAGCCAGCGCGAGCAGGACCGCGATCGGCAGGCGCGCGCTCACGACGAAGCGCGCGAAGCGCAGCGTTCCCTTCTCTTGACTCCCGGCCATCGAAGTCCCCCGTCCAGCGAATGGGCGGCGGGCGGACCTGCCGCCTGCCCGCTCGGCTGCGAACGGGGGTTATACAACTTCCGGAGCGCCCGCTGGGGCGCAGCGCATCGCCGCCAGCCACAGCCCGGGCGGGGCGGGGCGGGGCGGCCACGGGATCGATGGGGCCGCGGACGGGCGCGAGGCGCCGTCCGCGGCCCGCTCGATCAGTTCGCCAGGAGTGCCGTCCGGCCGTTCAGGTCACCCACGCGGGCGAGGAACCGGCCCTGCGCGTCGATCGCCACGATCGACTGCTGCTCCCGCATCAGGCGCACGAAGTGCTTCTCGCCGTTCGCAGCCGTGAGGTCCACGTCCATGATGCCGTCGACCCGGTACGTGACCACGGCCACCTCGCCGTTCTCGCCGTGGAAGGTCCGCTGCATATCGGCGGACACCGGGTTGTCCCCGGTCCAGAACTCCATCGAGTTCGCCACGATCGTGTCGAAGAGGACGGCCAGGCCGTAGATCGGCACGATCGAGATCAGCAGGAAGAACAGCCACTGGATCCACTTGTCCGGACTGATGTCCTGGTTGAACTTGTAGACCTTGCGCGTCAGCTCGAAGCGCCCGAAGCAGCCGCCGAGGGCGACGGGCAGGAACGTGCACAGGGCGACCGTCGCGATCGCGCGGCTCGTCCAGGACAACCTTGATTTCGAAGACATCTCTTTCCCCCTTAGGATTGACCTCTCGACCGGAGCGTAGCCGCGGGCGCACGCGGCCGCACTTGCGCGGCGACCGGCGGCACCGGATCCTCTGCCCGAATGACCGAGCCTCCGCCGCGGCCCCCGGCCCTCCTTCACGCCGGCGGCGCGCTGGCGATCGGCGTCGGGTTCTTCGCGGCCCAGGTACTCGGCGGGGGGTCTGCAGGGACCCGCCGCGCTCGCGGGAATCGTCGCCGGCAGCCTCTTCCTGCTGCTCGTGGTTCGCGCGCTCGGACGCGAGCAGCTCCGCGACACGACGCGGCTGGGCGTGGCCTGGCGGCGAGGCACTCCCCGCGAGCTGGTCGCGGGCGCGGTGAGCGGTCTCGGCGTCGCGGGCCTCGGCCTCCTCGTGACCCTCGTGCTGCTCCCTCCCGACCCCGACGCGACGTTCGGTCCCATGAGCGAGATGGTCTCGACGCCCGGCGCAGACGCGCTCGTCGCGCTCGGCTTCGCTCCCGTGCTCGAGGAGCTGCTCTTCCGGGGATTGCTGCTCTCGGGGCTCTCGCGCTCCTGGGGTAACGCGGCCGGCGCGGTAGCCGCCTCCGGCCTCTTCATCACCGTGCACATTCCCGAGCTGGCGTACTACTGGCCCGGGGCCATCGGCATCGGGGCGCTTGCACTGACGACCCTGGTGCTGCGGCTTCGCTTCGCCGCGCTCGGCCCCGCGATCGCGGCGCACTTCGCCTACAACGCCGCGTTGCTCGCGACGGCCTTCGCTGCGAGCGGATAGAATGCGCGAGTGCGCAGCCGGAACGCAGATTGCTTCGACCACGACGGGGAGGCCGCGGGCCACGGCCGCGACGTGCTCTGCTGGGGACTCCGCGCGGAACTCGGCGCGTGAGCGAAGAGCGCGTGACGCACTCGGGCGGCTGCCACTGCGGCGCGGTGCGCTTCGAGGTCGACGCGCCCGCCGTGCTCGAGGTGAACGACTGCAACTGCTCCATCTGCACGCCGTACGGTGGCTACGCGCACCTCGTCGTGCCGCGCAGCCGCTTCCGCCTGCTCCGGGGCGAGGACCGGCTCACCACGTATTCATTCAATACCGGCGTGGCGAAGCACCTCTTCTGCTGCGTCTGCGGCGTCAAGTCCTTCTACGTTCCGCGGTCGCACCCCGACGCCTACAGCGTGAACGCGCGCTGCCTCGACCCCTCGACGATCGAGGCGCTGAACGTCGGCAGCTTCGACGGACAGAACTGGGAGCAGCACGTGCACGAGCTTCCGGAGGCCGGCCAGTAGACCAGGATCGAGACAGAGCATGGCAGGAGTGTCCGACCTGGAGCCGTCTGCACCGCATTGGGCGCTGCCGCTCATCGAGATCGGCGAGCTCGCGAGCGGGTCGTGATCTCCGCCCCGGGGCCTCCGGGTGTCGCGGGGTTCGATCATTCGCGATGATCGGTGCATGGAAGACACCGGCCCGCTCGCGCCCGAACGATCGCTGAGTCCGCTGCGCAATACGACGACGGCCACGTCGGTGCCGGAGCTCGTGCGCGAGCAGCTCGCGCACTTCTCGATCGACCCCGACGGTGAGCTCGGACTCGCGCTCACCCAGGTCGTCGAGCCGCTCTACCACGCCAACGCCGGCATGCAGCATCTCTGGGGCACGACGCTCGACACGATCGCCGGGCTCGACCGGCGCGACCGCATCGCGTTCTTCAACGCCAAACGGTTCCTGTGCTTCCAGCTCGCGAAGCTGCTCGACACGCTCCAGAACCCGCTCCGCAAGAGCTACCAATCGCTGATCACGCGCCCGTCCACGTTCACGGCCAAGGGGCCCTACCCGATCTTCGACAACGTGACGGCCGTGTTCAGCGCCACGCCCGTCATCACGCGAACCGCCACGTACCTGTACGCCTGCACCGAGTGGATCGACGACGCGTTCCAGGGAAAGGAACTGCTGCACGAGATCTACTCGCGGCTCATGAACCCCACCTCGACCTGCCTGGCGAACCACATCGTCGACATCGAGGCCGGACGCATGGCGGGCGAGTACTTCGCCTGGAACTTCAACTCGGGAATGGCCGCCATCGACGCCGCGCTGAGCCACCTGGTCGGCCACCGGGACATCGTGCTGTCGAGCCGCAACATCTACGGCGGGGCCTACCAGCTGATCCAGGACTGGTTCGGAAAGAAGAGCAACCTGGACGTCGCCGTGGCCTGGTTCGACGGCTGCGGCGAACAGGACTTCCGCACCGCGCTGGCGCGGGTCAAGACCGAGCACGCCGACCGCCTGCAGGAGGGAAAAGAGATCTACGTGTACCTCGAGTCCCCCTGCAACCCGCACGGCTACGTGCTCGACGTGCCGGGGATCTGCCGCGCGGCGCACGAAGACGGGATCACGGTGATCTGCGACGCCACGATCGGCACGCCGATGCTCCAGTCCGTGCTGCAGCGCGAGAATCCCCTGGAGCGGCCGGACTTCGTCGTGCACTCCTACACCAAGGACCTGGCCGGCTCGGGCACAACGACCGCGGGAGTGGTGATCGCGCGCAACGAGCGCATGTTCATTCCCAAGGGCGAGCGCGTGACCGGGCGCGGGCCCGACGGGCGCGAGCGCGTCTACGCCTGGGACGAGACGCTGTTCTGGAACGTCTACTACGTGAAGGGAGCGTTTCTCGACGCCGACAAGGCGTTCGACGTGATCAACGGCATGCGCACGCTGTCGCTGCGCATGCTGCAGAAGTGCATCAGCACGATCGTCCTGTCGCGGGTCCTCGCCAGCCACCCGGACATCAACGTGAACTGCTCCGCGGTCGAAGGCAACGAGAACGAGGCGCTTCGCCGCGAGCAGATGTTCCTGGAGCTTCCGGCACCGCTCTTCACCATCGACCTCCAAGGAAAGGGCGCCGCCGAAGGCGCGGAGCCGCTGTTCGACCGCGCCGCGTTCAAGCGCTTCTTCGACTGTCTCGAGCCCGCGTTCGGCCTGCAGGTGAGCCTGGGCCAGGTCAACACCGTGGTGCTCTGTCCCGCGCTAACCAGCCACTCCGAGCTGACCGCGAAGGCGCTGCGGGATGCGGGCATCACCCCCACGACCATCCGCATCGCGGTCGGAGACGAGGACCCGCGCACGCTGATCGCGCACCTGCTGCGCGCGGCCGAGCTGGTACTCGACCCGGTCCGTCCCGGCTTCTCGACCCGCTTCATGGATGCGGCGTCGGTCGACGCTCTCTACCGCGACGTCTACGCCGACGTCCACCGCCGCTGGGCGGAGTCGCGGCCGACGCTCGACGAGATGCTGCGCTAGCCCGTCGGCTCCGCGGCCCACCGCGCCGTCGTCAGGAACGCCACGGCGAGAGCTTGTTGAGCTCGTGCTGGTGGATGCAGTCCACGACGATGCTGAGCCCGAGCACCGTCACGATCAGGCTCACGATCGGCAGCTCCTCGAAGACGGGCTCCTCGAAGCGCTGCTGGATCTCCACGATCGCCCGCCCCATCTTGTACTGGTAGTAGACATGGTAGATCAGGAGGGTGACGAGGCTCAGCAGGATCCACCGCCACCAGGAGAACTCGAGCCGACCGAGCATGGCGTTGCAGGCCTGCATCTGGCGGTAGTTCCAATACAGGTTGAAGATGCCCGCCGTGACGATCGTGAGCAGCAGGTAGACCGGGATGCTCGCCCACCAGTCCGCGTCTTCCGGTCCCTCGTACGGCTCCCGGTGTCGGTCCGTCATGTCGTACCTCGGCTAGGCCCCGATTCTACCGCTCGCGGGCAGAGTTCCGCCGCGACTCCGTGTATCCTCCCGCTTCGTGCCCGTCCTCTTCGACCACATCGCGATCGCCGCACCGAGGATCAACTCTGCACCCGACTTCCTGGTCGGAGTGCTCGGCGGCGCCAGCGGCTTCGGCGGACCGGCGGGCGAGTACGCCTTCTGGCACTGGGACTACCCGGCCGGCGGGCGCATCGAGGTGATCGAGCCCAGCAAGGGTGACGACGGCAAGCCGCAGGGTTTCGTGCACCGCCACCTGGAAAGCCGCGGCCCCGGGATCCACCACGTGACGTTCAAGGTGCCGTCACTCGCCGAGGTCTGCGACCGCGCGCGGTCACTCGGCTACGAGATCGTCGGCTTCGACGACCGGAACGCGCACTGGCAAGAGGCGTTCCTGCACCCGAAGCAGGCGCTCGGCATCGTCGTACAGATGGTGGAGTCGCAGCCGCGCGAGGACGGCGGGGAGTACCGCGGGGCGAACCCACCGCCCGAGCCCGACTCGCCCCCGGCGCCGGTCACCGTCGTCGGCCTGCGCATGCGCTCGGGCGACCGCGAGAGGACGTTGCGGCAGTGGGCCGAAGTGCTCCAGGGGCAGCCCGAAGAGGACGCCGGTGAGATCGTGTTCCACTGGCCGGGTTGCTCGATGCGCGTTGCCGTCACGCTCGAGGGGCATTCGAATCTCGCCGAGGCGATCGAGCTTCGCGCGGACCGCCCGCTCGCGCTGCCCGAGGGACCGCACCCGGTGCTGGGCACGGAGTTCCGCCAACTCGACTGAACCGCGACATACCCCGCAGGAGGAAGAGCATGATCGATCTGCACTACTGGCCGACGCCGAACGGAAAGAAGGTCACGATCCTGCTCGAGGAGTGCGGGCTTCCCTACACCGTCGTCGCCTGCAACATCGCGCAGGGCACGCAGTTCTCCGACGAGTTCCTGAGCATCGGACCGAACAACCGCATGCCCGCGTTGCTCGACGACGACCCGCCCGGCGGGGGCGAGGCGATCTCGGTCTTCGAGTCGGGCGCGATGATGATGTACATCGCCGAGAAGGCCGGCCGGTTCTGGCCCGCGGACGTGCGCGGCCGCTACGAGGTCGCGCAGTGGCTGATCTGGCAGATGGCGAACCAGGGCCCCAAGTTCGGGGAGCTGGGCCACTTCCTGCGACTCGGCGACTCCCAGGGGGACCAGTCCTACGCCGTCACGCGCTTCTCGGACGAGGCGAACCGCCTCTACGGCGTCATGAACAACCGGCTCTACGACCGGCGCTACCTGGCGGGCGACGAGTACACGATCGCGGACATGGTCTCGTACCCGTGGTGCGTCAACTGGAAGGCGCAGGGGCAGGACCTGGAGGAGTTCCCGTACTTCAAGCGCTGGTTCGAAGAACTCGGCGCTCGGCCTGCGGTGCAGCGCGGCATGGAGGTCGGCTCGGACCTGTCGGTGGACTACTCCAAGCTGACGCCCGAGGAGATGGTGTCGATCCGCAAGATGCTCTACAACCAGCGCGCTCGGCCCGCTCCCGAGGGCGGCCTGCTCTGATCGGTCTCTGAGTCCGGCGTGGAGACGGCGGTCGGCCCCGGCTGCTAGCCGCGCAGGAGTGCGGCGAGTACTTCTGCTGGGAGCGGCGGTTGGGGGGCGTCTTTGTACTTTGCGAGGCGTTCGTACACCTCGGCGGCCGACGCGTGGAAGCCGGCTGGAAGTCCCGCATCTTTGAAGGTCGCCGAGATCTCGTGCATCTCGGCGACGAAGCGCCAGGCCTTGGGGACCGTGGCGTGCATGACGCCGGTCGAGCGGCCGGGCAGGTCGGGGATCGAGCGCGCCCACTCGGCGAGAAGAGCGTCGTCGACGCCCTCGCTCGTCGCCAGCGCGCGGATCGCCATGAGCAGCGCCGAGGTTCCCTTCGTCCAGGCGGCGAACGACATCTTGAGCGCCGAGGCGGCACCCGCCCCGCCCTTGATGGCGATCGCCTCGAGCGGGGCCGCGAAGAGCGCGGCCGCTTCGTCCGCAGCCGCCCCGGACAGGTAGAGGCGCGTCGTGCCCGCGACCCGCGCCGGCAGACCGATGATCCCGCCGTCCACGAAGCTCGCGCCCGCCGACTCGACCTCGCTCTCGATGGCTCGCGCCGTGGCGGGCGAGACCGCGTTCGCGTCGATGTACCTGCCACGGAAGCCGTGCTCGATCGCCAGGCGCGCCGTCTCTACCGCGGCATGCGGCGGACAGACGGACACGAGCCACTCGCACTGCCCCGCCAGCGCGGACACGTCGCCTGCGTCCTCGAGTCCCGCGGACTCGGCGCGGGCGCGGCTCGCTTCGCTGCGCCCTTCGGACGCCCAGAGGACGCGCGCACCCGCTGCGACCGCGCAGGCACCGACGGTGTGCCCCATCTCGCCGGGGTGCAGCAGTCCGACGACGGGCGAGGCCACTAGCCCCAGACCGCGGGGCGCCGTTCGATCCAGGGCCGCGCCTGCTCGAGCTGACCCGCCAGGCGGAAGAGCGTCGCCTCGTCGCCGTAGCGCGCGGCGAACTGCATGCCGAGCGGCAGTCCGTCCTGGCTCCAGGCCAGCGGAACGGACATGGCGGGCTGCCCGGTAAAGTTGAAGGGCGGCGTGAACGGGAATACGTCGGCCTGGCGATGGCCGACCTCACGCGGCTCCAGGTTCACCGGATCGATGAACCCGATCTCCGGTGGCGGCGTTCCCATGACGGGCGTCAGGTAGACGTCGAACTCCTCGAAGAGCGAGAGCACCTCGCGGCACCGCTCCCGCAGGCTGCGCAGGCCGGCCATGACCTCTTCGCCGCTTCGCCGCTGGCCGCGCCGGATGCCGGCCCAGGTGAGCGGCTCGAGCTCGTCCTCGCGCGCCTCGCGGCCGATGCGCTCGACCATCGCGCTGTAGTTCGCGGCCGAGTTCGCGGTGGCGACGGCCGCCTGCGCCCGGTAGAGCGCCCGGTAGTCGATGCCGAGACCGCGCTCGACCACGTCGTGTCCCAGCTCCTCGAGCAGCTTCGCCGTGTCCTCCAGCGCCGCCTGGTTCTCGGGATGGATCGCCACACCGCGCGGTGTCTCGCTCGAGAAGGCGATGCGCAGCCGGCCTGGCGGGGTCGCCAGCTCCTCCATGTACGGCCGCTCCTTCGGCGCCGGCGCGTACGGAGACGCGGGCTCGGGGTAGCCGGTGGCATCGAGCATGGCCGCCGAGTCGCGCACGCTGCGGCTCACCACGTGGTCGACACCGTATCCGGTCACGCGCCCACCGTCGCGGGGACCGCCCGGGTTGCGCTCGCGCGTGGTCTTCAGTCCGAAGAGCCCGCAGCAGGCCGCCGGGATGCGGATCGACCCGAGGCCGTCGCTGGCGTGCGCCAGCGGCACGATACCCGCCGCCGTCGCGGACGCGGATCCGCCGCTCGACCCGCCCGAGATGTGGTCCGGGTTCCAGGGGTTGCGGCACGGCCCCAGCAGCGCCGATTCGGTAGTGCCGGTGATGCCGAGCTCAGGCGTGTTGGTCTTGCCGAGGATCACGACGCCCGCGTCGCGGTAGCGTCGCGTGAGCACCCCGTCCTCTTCGTCGCGTTCGCCGGCCAGGAAGCGGCTGCCGCTGGTTCGCGGCATGCCGGCGACCTCGCAGCCCAGGTCCTTGATCAGGAAGGGAACACCGCGGAAGGGACCGTTCGGAAGCTCGCTCGCGGCCTGGCCGCGCGCCGGCTCGTACGCCTTGTACACGACCGCGTTCAGCCGTTCGTTGTGCTTCTCGATGCGCGCGATCGCCTCTTCGCAGAGCTCGGAGGGGGTCACGTCACCGCGCCGCACCAGCTCCGCGAGGCCGAGTCCGTCGTAGTCCGAGTACTCCGGGAATCCCATCTCGTCGTCCTCCGCGCCGCCCTCTCCGGCGGCGCCGCATTCTACAACGAGCGCTCCGGAAGAAGGTGTTTCAGCGCGCGCCGAAACACC
>JAFDDB010000089.1 GCA_019311115.1 Deltaproteobacteria bacterium | reverse complement strand
GTCCCGGTCCGCGTGATCGCCCAGTGGTACCAGACGCCGATGCTCGGGGAGAAGGCCAGGCTGATGGGGTTCGACGAACGTCCGTTCCGTGAGTTGATGTGGAAGTCGACTCTCGGCGAGCCCGACTCGTTCAACCCGAAGATCCACTTGTTCGTGCGACCCGGCCCTTCGTCGTGTCCGATCATCGGCCGCAAGCCGTCGACGTTGCTGAACTTCGTCCAGAGTTCGATCGTGAAGTCGCCGGCGAAGCTCCAATCGTCGGAGTCGGCGATCTCGACGCGCTGAGTCGCCCCGTCCAGCGACAGTGGACGCAGTTCGTCTCCTTCGGGGGCCTCCGGCTCGTCCGGGACCTCGGGGATCTCCGGGACCTCGGGAACCTCGGGGACGTCGGGAATGTCGGGCAGGGCGGGGTCGCCCACGCACCAACCGACCTGGCAGCGGTCCGAGATGGTGCCCGGGTTTCCGTCGTCGCAGCTCGTGCCGTCGGGGCGTGCGAGCATCAGGCAGCCGTCCACCGCGTCGCAGACGGGGTCCGCGCACTGCGTGGCGGGCTCGCACGTCGGCGCCACGCCTGGCAGGCAGGCGCCGTCGGGGCCCAGGGTTTCCTCTCCGTTGCACACGTCCCCGTCGCTGCACTCGACCTGCTGGCACACGCCCGCCAGGCAGATCTCCGTTGCGGCGCCGCAGAGCGTGCCGTCCGGCATGGTGTCGTGCGTGCAGCCCGCCGCGTTGCAGTCGTCGGCGGTACAAGGATCACCGTCGTCGCAGGCCGCGGGATCGCAGACCGAAGGCCCGATGAAGAGCTCGTTGGAATGAGGAGACTCGCCGGCCGAGTTCGTGGCCGTGACGGTGGCGAAGTAGCCGAGCGACGAGTCGAGAATCACCGCGGCGCGCGTTACGCCATCGGGATCCGGTGGGACGAAGTCCAGCTCGACCTGCTGCGTGTAGGTCTCGCTGGTCGGTCCCAGGTGGATCGTGAAGCCGTCGACGGACTCCGGAGGCGCGATCCACCCGAAGACATGCTCTCGCTCCTGGGCGAGGGCGGGACTGGTCGCGATCGAGGCCACCAGGGCCGCGAGCAGCAGGGGGGTACTCCACCGTCGCGTGGGCACGTTCTCCGGATCGAGGTCTGTAGCAGGCATGGCCGTACTTTCGGAAAAGGGCATTGCTGGGCCCGTGACCACCGTCACCTTAGCTATTGCGTATCTCGTCCCTCGGCGAAAGAGGCGCGCCCTCGGGGGCGTCGGCCGCGTGCTGCCGGCGCATTGGGCGGCGAGCCGGGGGCAGAGCAGGAACCTGCCTACTTGGCTGCAGCATCGGCCGTCCGGGCCTCGACGAGCAGCGGCGCCAGGTCGATCTCGAGCTGACGCGCGATCTTGCGCTGGCCCGCTGCGTTCGGATGTATCGAGTCGAAGAACTCGTCCGGCCGGAGCAGATCCTGGTACTCGAGGAGGGGGAGGCCGCGGTCCCCGGCTTCACGCCGGACCCAGCCGAAGTAGCGCCTGAGCTCCGCGCGGGGGAAGCGCGCGCTGTAGCAGCGGCCACGCGGACGCTCCGCGACCGGCCAGTTCACCACCACGATGGGAACGTCCGCCGCGTTCCGTGCCGACTCCAGGTACGCCAGGATGTTCCATTCCCGCCAGCTCTCCCAGTGGGCGGCGTAGCGCGCGACGAGCTCCGTGCAGTCGTAGTCCGGATCGTCCTGGGGAAGCGGGAACGGCGCGCTCGGGACCGCAGCCTGTCGGGAGCCTGCCAGCAGGCTGTGTGCGTTCGCCTCCGCGGTCATCCGCACGAAGCGTCCGGTCTGGCGCCAGTTCTCGACGGCCGGCGGCCAGCGCTCGCCTGCTTGCGCTTCGCGGATGAGCGCGAGCGGCTCGACGAGCCCGGGCGGCCGTTCCTCGGCAAAGGCCGCCAGCGCTCCGCGGTTTCCCCTGAGGAACGCCGCGACGCCGGGAAAACCCACGGGCGCCCGGTGTACGAAGTCGGACAACACCAGGGCGTGGACGATCAGGTCGGGCTGGTAGCCGAGCGACTCGCGCACGATCAGCGCGTCCTTGACCTGGTACGTGAACAGGTGGCCGAGGTTGTAGAAGTGGACCGGCGGTCCCGCCGGGGTCCGGCGCGCGTTCAATATGCCGGACACGGCCTGGTCGGGGCCCAGCGGGAACCCGTAGATCCCGCTGCTCCCCGTCACGAATACCCGGAGCTCTCCAGCCCGCTCGGGCCGGCGCGAACACACCTCGTGCTGGCGGAAGAGCAGGGGCAGCCACTGGACGGGCATCGGCTCCCGCCGCTGCAGCCGCAGGCCGTTGTCGAGAACGGCCGGCCAGCACAGCCGCGCCTCTGCCGCCGCCGGGAGCAGCGCCACGACTGCCCCCAGCAGGAGGCTAGAACGCCACGTAGATGAAGCTCGGAGCATCGTTGTTCCAGAGCGCGACGATGGCGGCAAGCATCGCCGCGTAGAGCAGCACCGTCCCGCTCGTTCTCAGAATGTGAAGACCCACGCGATCGACTCCCTGGTCATCTCGACGACGGTCGAGAGTGGATAGAAGAAGAGCAGCCACCCGTAGGTGACGAATCCGTAGCACACGGCCCAGCGTCCGACGGCCAGCGCGGGCCGCGCCGCGAACAGGCCGGGCCAGCGGCGGCGGACGAGCGCTTCGAGCCCGAGTCCGCCACCGTGATACAGCCCCCAGAGAACGAAGTTCCAGGCCGCTCCGTGCCAGAGCCCGCACAGGCCCATGGCCAGCAGCAGGTTCAGCGCGCGCCGCGTCCGGTTTCCGCCCAGCGGGATGTACACGTAGTCGCGGATCCACGAGCTCAGGCTCATGTGCCAGCGCCGCCAGAAGTCCTGCATGCTGGTCGACAGGTAGGGGCGGTCGAAGTTCTCGGGCACGCGCAGGCCCAGCATGCGCGCGAAGCCGATCGCGATGTCCGAGTAGCCCGCGAAGTCGTAGTAGATGCGGAAGCCCTGCAACACCGCGAGGGAGGCGACCAGCGGCAGGCTGTACTCGGCCGCGTTCTCGAAGACGGCGACGTACTCGGTGATCAGGTCGGCGATGCAGATCTTCTTGAAGAGCCCGCGGATGACGCGCTTTCCTCCCTCGACGATCTCGCGCGCAGGCGGGTTCCGGAGCTTCTCCAGCTGGGGGACGAAGTCGTTGAAGCGCTTGATCGGCCCGGACGCCAGCGTCGGAAAGAAGATCGCGAAGAGCGCAAAGTGGAGCGGGTTGCGGATCGGCGCGCGCCCGTGCACGCGGACCTCGTACAGGTAGTGCACGAACTCGAAGGTGAAGAACGAGATGGCGAGCGGAGCGGCGGGGGCGGACCACGAGGCGAGCCACTCCGGAACGGCCAGCGCGAGCTGCAGCAGCCCGCCGCGGACCAGGTCCGACACGAAGTCGGAGTACTTGTAGAAGGCGAGCGCAGCGACCAGCAGCGTCAGCGTTCCCGTGAAGAGCCGGCGTCTCCCGCCGTCGCCGATCGCGAGTCCCGTGGCGTAGGTCACGATCGCCAGCAACAGGATGGGAGCCATTCCGGCGGGTCCCGCGAAGTGCCAGTGGAAGACCGCGCTGGACGCGACCAACCACGGGAGCTTGACGCGCCTCGGCAGCAGCCAGAAGCCCGGGACGGCCGCCAGTGCGAAGGCCCAGAACCAGAGATCGAGAAACAGCATGCGGTCCGGCGGCTAGCGCGTGCCGCCTCGCTTCCTCGATGCGCGCAATCCGAGTTCCCCCCCCGAGGGCCCACCAGGAGTCTGCACGCCACGCGGGGTGCTGTCCACGCGGAGGGGCGGGCCGGACGTCGCGATCCTTCACCGGCCCGGTCCGCGGCGGGTGCGGGCCCGGGCTAGCCGTTGTCGCCGCGGATGAACGCCTCGAGATCTCCGGGCGAGAGCGGGCGACTGAAGCGGTAGCCCTGGAAGCTGTCGCAACCTTCAGCGCGCAGGAACTCCTCCTGCTCGCGGGTCTCCACGCCCTCTGCGGTCACGGAGAGCCGCAGGCGGTGCGCCATGGCCATGACGGCCGAGATCACTGCGCCCGCCTGGACGTCCTCGCCGATCTCGCGGACGAATGACTGGTCGATCTTGAGCGTGTCGATCGGAAAGTGCACCAGGTGACTGAGCGACGAGTAGCCCGTGCCGAAGTCGTCGAGCGCCAGGCTGATGCCCATCTGCTTGAGCTCGTTGATCGTCTCGACCACGCAGCCGTCGTTGCCGAGCAGTGCGCTCTCGGTGATCTCGAGCTCGAGCTGCGCCGGGTCGAGTCCCGAGCTGGCGAGCGCGCGTTTGACTACCTCGACCAACCCGGGCTTGCGCACCTGGTGGCTCGAGACGTTGACCGCGACCTTCAGCGACGGCTGGGCCGTCCTCTGCCAGCGCCGGGTCTGCTCGCAGGCCGTGTTGAGCACCCACTCGCCCAGGCTATCGATCAGGCCGCACTCCTCGGCGACCGGGATGAACTCCGCGGGCGAGACCTGTCCGAACTCGCCCGAGTCCCAGCGAAGCAGCGCCTCGACGCCCATCACGCCGCCGGTCCCGACGTCGATCAGCGGCTGGTAGTTCAGGTGGATCTCGTCACGCTCGAGCGCCATGCGAAGCCCCCCTTCGAGGCGGAGGTTTCGCATCGCGCGTTCGTTCATCGACTCGCTGAAGAAGCGGTAGGTGCCTCCGCCGCCCTCCTTGGCGTGGTACATGGCGGTGTCCGCGTTGCTGATCAGGGTGTCGGTGTTGGCGCCGTCCATCGGGAAGATCGTAATGCCGATGCTCGCGCTCATGACGATGTCGTGACCGTGAAGGTTGAAGGGCGTGCGCAGCGTCTCGAGGATCCGGCGTGCCACGTGCTCGGCGCCGGAAGGGTCGTCGAGCTCGGGAAGAACGGCGGTGAACTCGTCGCCGCCCAGGCGCGACACCGTCTTGGCGCCGCTCCTGCGGCCGCGGCTCACCTGGTCCGTCTGCCGCACGCACTCCAGCAGTCGGCGGGCGACTTCGCGCAGCAGTTCGTCGCCGATCGCGTGGCCGAGCGTGTCGTTGACGCGCTTGAAGCGATCGAGATCCAGGAAGAGCAAGGCGGCCATGCCCTCGCGCCGCCGCGTCGCCTCGAGTACCCGCCCCAGGTGATCGGCGAGCATGCGGCGGTTCGGGAGTCCAGTCAGGCCGTCGTAGTACGCGAGGTAGCGGATCTTCTCCTGTGCGCGGATCCGGTCGGTGATGTCCTGGATCGTCCCGTAGATTCGATCTGGATCACCTCCGGGCCCGCAGGCGACCTCGGCCTGGTGGTGGATCACGCGTTCGGCGCCGGATTTCGACACGATCCGGTGGTCGAGGCTCACCGCCTCTCCTTCGTTCTCGGCTCCGCGCATGGCCTTGTCGATGGCCGCACGGTCCTCGGGGTGCGCGGCTTCCAGGAGGGCCTCGTAGGTAGACGCGCCGGCGCGCTGCTCGATTCCGAAGATGTGGTAGACCTCTTCGGACCACAGCATCTGGCCCTCGCCCGGCACCCACTCCCAGTTCCCGATGCGTGCCAGACGCTGCGCGCTCGCCAGGCGCTCCCTGCTGCTGTGCAGGTCAGAGATTGCATTCCGGGCGCGGAGCAGGAACCGCAAACGGTGGCGGAGCAGGTTCCAGTCGATCGGCTTCTCGATGAAGTCGGTCGCTCCGGCTTCGAATGCGCGCTCGATCGTCGCGCTGTTCGTGTGCCCTGTCGCGATCAGGATGGGGATCTCCCTCGAGTGCTCCTGCTCGCGCAGCCGCTCGCACGTCTCGAAGCCGTCCATGCCCGGCATCTCGACGTCGAGCACGATCAGGTCCGGGAGCGACCGATTCACTTCTTCGAGCGCAGCGGCACCCGAGTCCGCCTCGAGGGTGGCGAAGCCCGTGGTCGCCAGCACCTCACCGGCAATCGTGCGCACGACCGGATCGTCGTCGACGATCAGAACGAGCGGGACGTCCTCGCTCTCGTTCCGCTCAACCATTCTCGAGGATCGCCCTCTCCGTTGCGAGCCGGTCGTGAACCGCCTCGAGCTCGCTGGTGATGTTCTCGAGCAGGGCCGGCACGGCGTCCAGCGTTCCGTCGCGGCCCAGCTGCTCGACCTGCTTGCACAGCGCGGAGAGGCGCTGGGCTCCCACCTGAGCACTGCTCGACTTGAGCGTGTGGGCGGCCGCAGCGACGCCCTCGGGGGCGGCGTCGTTGCTCGCGTTCTGCATGGAGTCGAGCAGCTCGCTCGACGACTTCAGGAAGGCGTCCACGACTCGCGCGACCAGGTCCGAGCTTGCTCCCTGCTTCTGCAGGTCGTGGAGGTTCTTCAGGACCGCCGGGTCCAGCGTGGTCAGGCCGGCGGCCGGTCCGGTCTCTGCTGGCTCCTTGGCGCGGGCGCTATTGCTCACAGCCCACTTCTCCAACATTTCACGCAGGTCGTGCTTGGTGAATGGCTTGCTGACGTAGTCGTCCATTCCCGCTTCGATGCAGTCGTCACGGTCGGCCCTCCTCGCATGTGCGGTGAGCGCGACGATTCGGAGACGTCCCTGTCCCGGCACTCGGCGCCGGTCCCTGGCTTCGACTTCGCGGATCTCGCGAGTGGCCGCGAAACCGTCCATGACCGGCATCTGGCAGTCCATGAAGACGAGGTCGAACTTCGTCGAAGCCACGGCCGCGAGCCCCTCTGCTCCGTTGGCGGCCGTAGCGACGGTGCAGCCCATGGCTTCGAGCATGCCCTGCGCGACCTGCTGGTTCACGACGTTGTCCTCTACCAGGAGAACGGAGCAGTCGAGTGGCACCTCCGCCGGCTCCTCCGGGTCGTCCGGAGCGGAATCCGGGCCGCTCGGTACGACGCTCATGTTGCCGTCGAGGACCCCCTGGAGGCCGTTCTGCAGATCCGACTTGCGCACCGGCTTCAGCAGGCGAAGAGCGACGCCGAGTTCAGCGGACTCTTCCGCCGAAGCCGACGCCCCGGGTGACGTGAGGACCACCAGCCGGATCGCCGGAATCGAGGCGTCGTCCCGAATCGCGCGGGCGAGGTCGAGGCCGCTCATGCCCGGAAGCGACATGTCGACGATGGCCAGGTCGTAGGGCTCGTCCCTCGCCTCGCCGCCCCTCAGCACGCCCAGCAGGTCCATCCCGTCTTCGCACTCGGTCGGTTCGACTCCCCAGGACTTCAGGTGGTGCACGAGGACCGTACGGCTGGTCGCGTCCGGGTCGACGACGACGATGCGCCTGCCCTCGAGCGTCTCGGCCTTGGGGCGAGGGGAAGCGGCCTCGTCGTCGCTGAGCGCCTCGAGCGGGATCCGGAACCAGAAGCGCGAGCCCGCTCCCGGCGCAGTCTCGAAGCCCAGGTCGCCATCCATCAGCTCGACGAGCTGTCGGCAGATGGCGAGACCGAGCCCGGTTCCCCCGTAGCGGCGTGCCATCGAGCCGTCTGCCTGCGTGAAGAGCTGGAAGATACGCTCGCGAGCGTCTTCGGCGATCCCGATGCCGGTGTCGGAGACGGAGAACTCCACCACGCACGGGTCGGTCGAGATGCGCGCGACGCGCAGCAGGACTTCGCCCGTCTCGGTGAACTTGATCGCGTTGCCTATCAGGTTCGTCAGGATCTGCCGCAGGCGCACGGGGTCCGCGCGCACGACGCGCGGCACCGTCTCGTCGACCACGACGTTCAGCTCGAGCCCCTTGCGCTCGGCCTGCTCGGACAGCAGGTCGGAGATCTCCTGGGCCGAACCGCGCAGGTCCACGGAGCTCGCCTCGAGTACGAGCTTTCCGGCCTCGGCGCGCGAGAAGTCGAGAATGTCGTTCAGCAGGCCCAGGAGCACCGACGCCGACTGGTGGACCGTCCGTGCGTATCGTGCCTGTCTGGAGCTGAGCTGCGTGTCGAGCAGCAACTCCGTCATGCCGAGGACGCCGTTCATCGGCGTTCGGATCTCGTGGCTGATGTTGGCCAGGAACTGCGACTTGGCGCGGCTCGCCTCTTCGGCCTGGCGAGCGAGCGCCACGGCCTCTGCCGTGCGGCGCTCGAGCTCGGCGGTGCGCTGCTCGACCTGGCTAGAGAGCGTGCGCTGCTGCTCCCACACCTCGCTGCGGTACTCGCGAAGCCGCGACATGGTGGCGGCCAGCGCATCCGACAGCTCGCCCACCTCCGCGCCCTGGAAGGCGCTCACGTCCTGCTCGAAGTTCCCCTCGGCGACGTCACGCGTCACGGCAGCGAGCCGCGTCAGCGGCTGCACGAGCCTGCGGCTGATCGGGAACGAGAGCGCTCCCACTGCCAGCACGATCAGGGCCGCCAGGAGTGCCGTCGAGAGCAGGAACGCGCGCGCCCGGTCCTGGCTGCGGCGAGTACCGAAGCCGACCTGGAGGTATCCCAGGATTCGCGGAAGCGGATGTCCCGCCACCAGTTCGCCCGCCAGCTCGCCGCCGTCCTCGTGGGCCAGCGCCTGGATCCCGACCAGGACGTCCACGTAGCGCTCGTCCCCATCGGCCCGCGCGAACTCGGCAACGCGCGTCGCGCCCGCCTGTATCCGCTCGTCGGGAACCGCGTCGGGCACGAGCAGGGCGTCGCGATAGACCTGTGTCATCAGCTCGGTGCCGTCTGCAGAGATGATCCGCACGTAGGCGACGTCGGGATCGGTGTGAAGCGTTGCGGCGACGTTGCCGAGCTCTCGCGCTTCACGGCTGTAGACCGCAGCGCTGGCCTCGCGGGCGGCGCGGGTCGCCAGCTCGCGCCCTCGCTCCCGCAGGTCGATCCGCGTCTCTTCGGCGAGTCCGCCGACGGCCAGCACGCCGATTCCGGTCGCCGCGAGTGCGGACATCGCGACGACGGCCAGGTGGAACCTGGCGGCGATGCTGAGTCGCGGCAGCAAGCGCATGTGGCGTGGCTCTCCCGTGAAGACGCAGGAATGGCGGTGCGTTCGAGGGCTTATCGGAGGGGGAACAGACCAGCTTGATGACAGCGTGGCCCTCGGCGACGCAGGACTTCGCGTGGTTCGCGGCCACTAATGCGGCGCCTTCTGCACGCCGAAGAAGTGACCGGTCCGACCTCGAACCGACCGGTCCGGGAGCCCTGTACACCTGACCCTCATGGAACCCGTCGTCCAAGCCTGGCTCACCCGACAGTGCGAGCTGATCGCCGGCGTCAGCCGTGGAGTCGTCGTGCTCTCGACCCAGGATGGCGGCGGCGAGGTCGTCGCCTGCTGGCCGCCGGAGACCGCCGCACCCGACCTGGCGACGCTGGCGCAGGTGGCGGGTGCGCGCCGCGCGATCGTCGGCCGCGAGCCCGATCCAGCGGCCGCTCCGGAGGAGGCCTCGACCAAGCACGTACAGGTCGCGGTTCCGGTCTGTTGGCTGCCCGGTCGCGCCGCGGGCGTCGCCGTCGAGGTGACCGACGACTCCGCAGGCGGCCCGGAGGAGATCGCCGCACAGCTGCGGTGCGCGGCAGCGGGACTCGAGGTCGCCGCCGCACCCCGCCCCGAGTCGCTGTCGCTCGCCCTGATCGTCGAGCTGGTCGACGTCGCCCTCGGACACGACCACAACACGGACACGGCGGTGGCGACCGAGCTCGCCACGCGGCTCGGCTGCGAGCGCGTGAGCATCGGCTTCCTGCACCGCGGGCAGTGCCGCGTCGCTGCGGTGTCGCACAGTGCGCAGTTCCGCGAGCAGACCCAGCTCGTGCGCAGCCTGGCCGGAGCGATGGACGAGGCGTGCGACCAGGACGCGCGCGTCGTGTACCCGCTGACGGGCGGGACCGGTGACGCGGCGCTCCGGATCACGCGCGCGCACCAGCAGTTGGTCGAGAACCACGGCAGCGGGGCGGCCTGCAGCGTCCCGATGGCGCGCGCCGACCGGATCGTGGGCGCGATCACCTTCGAGTGGCCGCGCGGGCGCACGCTGGCTCCGGCCGCGGTCGACGTCTGCGAGTCGGTGGCCCGCTCGCTCGGCCCGGCGCTCGAGATCAAGCGGTCGGCCGACGCCCGGCTGCTTGACCGCGGGCGAGATCAGCTGCGCGAGCTGGCGGTGCGGGTCTTCGGGCCTGGACATCCGACGGCGAAGACGATCGCAGTGGCGTCGCTGCTCGCGCTCGCCTGGATGGCGCTGGCCCACGGGACCTACCGGGTGTCCGCACGCGCCACCCTGGAAGGCCGCATCCAGCGTGCCGTCGTGGCGGGCTTCGACGGCTACATCTCGCAGGCGAACGCGAGGGCGGGGGACCTGGTCACTGCGGGACAGATCCTGGGGCGGCTGGACCAGCGCGACCTTCAGCTCGAGAAGCGCAAGTGGACGGGCCGCAAGGCGCAGATCCGCAAGGAGTACCGGGAGGCGTTCGCCGGCCACGATCGCTCCCAGGTCAGCATCCTCAGCGCGAAGATCGCGCAGGCCGACGCCGAGCTCGACCTGCTCGACGAGCAGCTCGAGCGCACACTGCTGGTGGCGCCGTTCGCGGGCGTCGTCGTCAAGGGCGACCTGAGTCAGTCGCTGGGCTCGCCCGTCGAGAAGGGCGAGGTCCTCTTCCAGGTCGCTCCGCTCGACGGCTACCGCATCATGCTGCAGGTGGACGAGCGCGACATCGCCGACGTATCGGTGGGTAACCGTGGGAAGCTCGCCCTGTCCGCGATGCCCGGACGTCCGCTGCCGTTCACCGTCGAGCGCGTGACTCCCGTCGCCACGGGGTCGGACGGGCACAACTACTTCCGGGTCGAGGCGCGGCTCGACCGCCGGCTCGACGCGCTGCGGCCGGGCATGGAGGGGATCGCGAAGATCGCGATCGAGCCGCGGCGGCTGCTGTGGATCTGGACGCACGGATTGACGGACTGGCTGCGGCTCTGGGCGTGGTCCTGGTGGCCGTAGGGGAAGGACGGTGTCCGAGAGCCTCTTCCATGCTTCGTGGTACCGCGTGGCCGGACTGCGCCCGAGCGTCCGGAGTCATGCGCAGTTTCACCGTCATCACTACCGCGGCCAGCTCTGGTACGTGCTGCAGGATCACTCGACTGGACGCGCCCATCGACTGACGCCGTCGGCATACCACCTGGCCGGCCTGATGGACGGCACGCGGACGGCCCACGAAATCTGGGAAGCTGCCAATACCCGGCTCGGCGACGAGGGCCCCACTCAGGGCGAGACGATCCGGCTGCTCGGGCTGCTTCACGGGGCGGACCTGCTGCGTTGCGACATCTCGCCGGACACCGACGAGCTTCTGCGCCGGTCGCGCCGACGCGAGGTCGCGGAGTGGTGGCGCCCGATCCTGAACCCGCTCTCGGTGCGGATTCCGCTGGTCGATCCCGACGCCTTCCTCGAGCGCTGGGCGCCCCTCGTGCGCCCGCTCTTCAGCGTGCCGGGCGCGGTCCTGTGGGCGCTCGCGGTGGTCGCCGCGGCGATCGCGGCCCTGATCCACTGGCCGGAGCTCTCCGCCGGCGGAACCGCCCAGCTGCTGGACCCGCGCAACCTGCTCGTGCTCTGGTTCGTGTACCCCGCCGTCAAGCTCGTCCACGAGCTGGGGCACGCCTTCGCGACCAAGATCTGGGGCGGCGAGGTCCACGAGATGGGCATCGTCTTCCTGGTACTCATGCCCGTGCCGTACGTAGAGGCATCTGCGGCGTCGGTCTTTCCCGAGAAGTCGCGGCGCATCGTGGTCGGCGGCGCGGGAATGATGGTCGAGCTCTTCGCTTCGGCGCTCGCCCTGGTGCTCTGGCTCAACGTCGAGGACGGATGGGTCCGCATGATCGCGTACGACGTGATCTGGATCGGCGCCGCTTCGACGCTGCTCTTCAACGGCAACCCGCTGCTCCGCTTCGACGGCTACTACATGCTGGCCGACGCGATCGAGATCCCGAACCTGTCGGCGCGCTCGCGTCAGTACCTGGCCTACCTGGTCATGAAGCGGCTCTTCGGCATGCCCGACGCGCGCGACCCGGTCAACGCGCCGGGCGAGGCGCGCTGGTTCATCGGCTACGGTCTGGCGTCCTTCCTCTACCAGTTCGTCATCATGTTCGGCATCGCGCTCTTCATCGCCGGACGTTTCTTCGTGCTGGGAGTCCTGCTAGCGATCTTCGCGGTGGTCATGAGCATCGGCGTGCCGCTGTTCCGGCAGCTGTCCTTCCTGCTGACGAGCCCCCGCATCGCCGAGCAGCGTGGGCGCGCGATCGCGATCGTGGGCGGGGCGGCCGTGACCGCAGCCGTCCTGGTGCTGTTGGTTCCAGTGCCGCTGATGACGCGCGCCGACGGCATCGTCTGGCCGCCCGAAGGCGCCCACGTGCGCGCGCGCGCGGATGGCTTCGTCGTCCAGGTGCTCGCCGAGTCGGGGGATGCGGTCGAGCGGGGCGACCCGATCGTTCTCACGCGCGACCCGACGCTCGAGGCCGAGCTCGCGGTGCGCGAGGCCGAGCTTCGCGAGCTCCGCGCGCGGCACCACAGCCAGGAGCAGCGCGACCGGGTGCGCGCGCAGATCACACGCGAAGAGATCGCGACAGCCAAGGCGTCTCTGGCACGCGCGCGCGAGCGGGTCGGCGACGTGATCATCCGCAGTCCTACCGACGGTCGCTTCGTCGCGCCGCAGGCCTCGGCCGACCTGGTCGGCCGCTTCCTGAAGCAGGGGCAGCTCGTCGGCTACGTCGTGGGAGACTCCGTTCCGACCGCACGGGTGGTCGTGCCCCAGTCCGACATCGCGCTCGTTCGGGAGCGCACGAGGAGCGTCGAGCTGCGCCTGAGCGAGCGACCGGCCCACCCGCTGCGTTCGTCGATCCAGCGCGAGGTGCCCGCCGCGACGCACCGCCTGCCGAGTGCCGCGCTCGGCACCCGGGCGGGCGGGCGGGTGGCCGTCGATCCCATGGACGCCGACGGCGTGAACACCCTGGAGCGCGTGTTTCAGCTCGACGTTGCGCTTCCGGCCGAGGCTGGGGCGCACCGCATCGGCGGCCGGGTCCACGTGCGCTTTCACCACGGCTCCGAGCCCATCGCCGCGCGTGTCTATCGTGCGCTGCGGCGCGTGTTCCTGCGGCGGCTCGGTGTCTGACGCGCCGCTCCGCCCGGGCATCGCGCAGGGGGTGTACCCGGAACGGCGCGACATCGACGACGGCCGGATCGAGCGGGCGATCCACGCCGCGCGCGGGTACGCCGCGAGCTGGCGGCAGCTCGGAAGGTCGCGGCTCGAGGCGTTCGTTCGCAGCGTGGACGACGCCGGCGCCGAGCTGAAGACCGAGACCGAGGCCGGTCTCCGCTCGCGCACACGCGACCTGCGCAACGACCTGGTGATGCAGGGCCTGACCGACGAGCAACTGGTGCGGGTCTTCGCGCTGATTCGCGAGGCCGCCGGGCGCACGATCGGCATGCCGCACTACGGCGTGCAGCTGATGGGTGGCTGGGCCATGGCGCGCGGCATGCTGGTCGAGATGGAGACCGGCGAGGGCAAGACGTTGACCGCGACATTGCCGGCCTGCGCGGCTGCGCTGGCCGGAATTCCCGTGCACGTCGTGTCGGTCAACGACTATCTCGTGCAGCGCGATGCGGACCTGATGCGGCCGGTCTACGAGGCACTCGGGCTGTCGGTGGGAACGGTGACGGACGCCGCGAAGGACGAGGGCCTGCGGCGCGCGGCGTACGCGTGCGACGTGACGTACGCGACGAGCAGCCAGATCGCCTTCGACTACCTGCGCGACGGGCTGGTGCGTTCGCGGAGGCCCACTCCAGGATCGGGCGGGGCGGGTGCCCAGCCGCTGATGCGGGGGCTGTGCTTCGCCGTAGTCGACGAGGCCGACAGCGTGTTGATCGACGAGGCCCGGACACCGCTCATCCTGTCGGCGGGACAGGGTACGGCCGAGCAGCGCGCGACCTACAAGCGCGCGCTGCGGCTGGCGAGCGCGCTGCGGCGCGACGAGCACTTTCGAGCGGACCCCCGCGCGGGGACCGTGGAGATGCTGGGCGCCGGGCGCGAGCGGCTCGTCGAGCTCGCGCGCCCACTCGAGGGCTTCTGGACCGGACCCCGCAGGCGCGAAGAGTGGGTCGTGCGCGCGCTGTCCGCGCTGCACCTGTACAGGCGCGACCACCACTACCTGGTTCGGGAGGGGAAGGTCGAGATCATCGACGGCCCCACCGGGCGGGCCGCGCCCGACCGGTCCTGGAGCCGGGGTCTCCACCAGTTGATCGAGGTCAAGGAGGGCTGCGAGGTCAGCCCCGAGCGCGAGACGATCGCGCGCATCAGCTACCAGCGCTTCTTCCGGCGCTACCTGCGGCTCGCCGGAATGTCGGGAACGGTGAGCGAGGTCTCGCGCGAGCTCTGGTCCGTATACCGCCTGCAGGTGCAGGAGATCCCGACACGGGTCGAGGGCCGGCGGCTGGACGGCGGCACGCGCGTGTTCGTGGAGGGCGACGACCGCTGGCAGTCGGTCGTCGAGAGCGTACGCAAGCACCGGCAGGCCGGTCGGCCCGTCCTGGTCGGCACGGCCTCGCTGTCCGCCTCCGAGTCGTTGGCCGAACGGCTGGACGCTGCCGGCGTCCCGCACCGGGTGCTGAACGCGCGGCAGGACGCCGAGGTCGCTACCCACATGGCCGGCCGCGGCACCGACATCTGCCTGGGGCCGGGCGTCGCGGAGGCCGGGGGTCTCCACGTGATCGCGACGCAGCGGGCCGAGGCCGGGCGCATCGACCAGCAACTCTACGGGCGCTGCTCGCGCCAGGGAGACCCCGGCAGCTTCGAAGCGCTGCTCGCACTGGGAGATGCGCCCCTCTTGGAGTACTACCCGCGGCGCGTATGGCGCCTGCTGGCGCGGCTGGCCAGGTCGGGCACACCCCTTCCGCGCATCTGGGGGGAGTGGCTCACGCGGCTCCCCCAGCGAGCCGAAGAGAGGAGGCACGCTCGTATGCGGCGAGGCCTCATCGAGCTCGAAGACCAGATGGGCGACACGCTCGCCTTTGCGGGGCGCGGGGAGTAGTAGCCGGGGCGCATGACC
>JAFDDB010000088.1 GCA_019311115.1 Deltaproteobacteria bacterium | reverse complement strand
CCGCCAGGAGCAGCGCCTCGATCGGAGTCATGCCGGGCCAGACGACGAGTGCCGCGCCGGCACCCAGCAACAAGGTGAGCGGCATGCCGACGCCGAGCAGGCGGACCGGCAGGCTGCGCTCGCGACGCAGGCACGACAGGTCGATCCGCTACGCGTCGGTGAACAGCACCAGCACGAGCGTCAGTTCGGCCAGTCCGTGAACCAGAGTGCCGCCCTCGGCCAGGTGCAGCCAGCCGAGCCCGGGACCCAGCACGAGCCCCACGATCACGAAGAACATCGGCGGCGTGAGGGGTGAGCGCTCCGCGCGGCGCGAGATCAGGCCGAAGCCGAGTAGCGCGACCGCGAGGGCGACGAGGCCGACGGGCTCCAAGGTCGCGCTAGCGGTAGGCCGGATTCGTGAAGTCGAAGCGGCAGCCGGCGTCCCACTCCGAGCGCTGGAAGTCGAAGCGGCAGCCGGCGTCCCACTCCGAGCGCTGGTTGCCGTGTGCCGGGATGCCCCCTGCGTCCTTCAGCATGCGCGCCATGTGCATCAGGTTCCAGGTCATGAACGTGGTGTTGCGGTTGGTGAAGTCGTTCTCGGGGCCGCCGGATCCCGGATCCAGGTACGACGGGCCGGGGCCGGCCTCGCCGAGCCAATCCGCGTCGGCCTGCGGCGGGATCACGTAGCCCAGGTGTTGCAGCGAGTAGAGGACGTTCATGGCGCAGTGCTTGGCGCCGTCCTCGTTGCCGGTGACCAGGCAGCCTCCGGTCCGGCCGTAGTAGGCATACTGGCCGCGCTCGTTCAGTTGTCCCGAGGCCGAGTAGAGCCGCTCGACGACCTTGGTGCAGACCGAGGTCTTCTCGCCGAGCCAGATCGACGTGCCGATCACCAGGATGTCCGCCGCCATCACCTTCTCGAGCAGCGGGGGCCACGCGTCGCTCTCCCAGCCGTGTTCGGTCATGTCGGGCCACACGCCGTAGGCGATGTCGAAGTCGACGGGCCGCAGCGTCTCGGTCGCGATGCCGTTCTTCTGCATGATCGCCATGGAGATGTCGATCAGCCCCTGGGTGTGTGAAAGCTCGGGCGATCGCTTGAGCGTGCAGTTCAGGAAGAGCGCGCTCAGGTCGGAGTAGTCGGTCGTGCTCGACTCGCAGAGTTCGTTCTGCTTCTCGTTCAGGGACATGGGACGTTCTCCAAGCAGGAGTGGAGTGGCGGACGCGCCCTACTGCTCGTCGCGGAAGGGCAGGCCGGTGATTCCGGGCTTTATGTCGGTGCCGTTCCGCTTGTTGAATTCCTCGATCAGCTTGTTCGTGACCGCGGCGCTCTCGGGCTCGACGCCCGACAGGCTGAACTGCGTCCACTTGTAGGCCTTCATCGAGTCGGGCGGATACTTCACGCGCTGCGGCGGCGCGGGGTACGACTCGTGGTTCGGGACGCCCATCCTCGTCCGGATGTGCTTCTTGGTCACGTTCCAGACCATGAAGTCCTGCGCCAGGTCGAGCGGGCCGTCGTAGGTCTTGCGGATCTCCGAGAGCACCGCGGGCGCGGTGTCGAAGTCGTTCTGGAAGTGGTAGCAGACGGCGTGCCGGGGCTTCGTCAGCGACATGATCTTGCCGAAGGCCTGGGCCGCGGTGTGACCCTGCGTGCCGACGTACACCGCCTCGGACGGCGTCATCCCATACCGGGCCATCATGTAATCCGGCGGGATGAAGCACTCGTGGATCGCCAGGTCCACGTCGTTGGTGTAGGCGCGCCACCACTTGTTGGGAAGCGTGTCGCTCGAGAACGCGAAGCGCAGCCCCTTCCACTCCAAGACGAAGCTGACCGACTGGTCCAGGTGGATGGCGGGTAGCGTGCGGATCGTCACGCCGTTCTCCTGGTAGATCACCGCGTTGACGGCGGTCCAGTCGAACTCGTTCACTTCTAGTTCGAGCCCGCGCGGGTCGACGGCGCTGCCGCGGCCCGCCTTCTCCCAGGCCCACATCTCGAGCATCTTCTCGACCCAGACCTTGGTGCCCCACTCGGGCCTCACGCCGCTCGGACCCCAGACGCGCATCGGCGTCAGCCGGTTGTTGACCGGGCCGGTGAAGTAGAAGGCGGGAAAGTCGCCCGCGTGGTCGATGTGCAGGTGCCCGAGGAAGACGCGGTTCAGCTGGTCGAGCGGGATGCCGAGCGCGGCGAGGCGCTCGGCCGAGCCGGCGCCCATGTCGAAGATGAACTTGTCGCCGTTTCCGAGCTCGACCAAGAAGCAGGCCGCCGCCTGCTTGAGCCGCGGCTGCGGCATGCCGGTGCCGCAGGCGGTCACCCGCATCTCGTCGTCCGCCAGCGCCTCGGTACCGGGGTAGTAGACCTCGCGCTGCGGGAAGGGGGCGGTCGGCGACCACTCTTCGGGGCCGTCGCCGGCGTTCGCGGTGGCGATGCGCACGTCGATGTCGAGGCCCAGGGCGGCGGCGATCACGACTACGGTGGCGAGGGCCGCCGCGGCGGTGAGAAGGCGTCGGATGCTCATGGTCTGGGATCTCCTAGGCGGACAGTTGCGTGTGCGCATGGTACGCAGGCCGGCGTTGGTGTCCAGCCCACATCCGAGGCATCCGGAGGGCGCCCGATGACGTACCCTCTGATGCATGCAGTCGAAGGGCGCAGGCGAGCCCGCGGCGGCCCGGGCGCGAGCCACGGCCGCGGCGGCCGACGACGCACGGCTCGACGAAGGCTTGATGGCCGCGATCCGGCGCGGCGATGCCTCCGCGCTGGCAGGTCTCTACGACCGTCACTCGCGCCTCGTCTTCGCGCTCTGCGCGCGCATGCTCCGCGACGCGACGGAGGCCGAAGAGGTGCTGCAAGAGGTGTTCTGGGAGGTCTGGCGCAAGGCCGACCGCTACGAGGCGGCCCGCGGAGCGCCGCGCGCCTACCTGCTGAAGCTCGCCCGCAGCCGCACCCTGGACCGGATCCGCCGCCGGCGCCGCCGCGACGACCTGAGCGCTCGCGCCGGGCTCGAGCAGGGCTGGCTGCCGGGGCCGGGCGGCGGCGGCGTGGCGCCCCATGCGGGACCTGAAGGGGACGCCTTCGCCGCCGAGCAGCGCACCGCGATCGGGCACGCCCTGCGCACGCTGCCCGCAGAGCAGCGGCGCGCCGTCATGCTGTCATTCTTCGATGGCATGTCGCACCGCGAGATCGCGGCCGCGCTCGACGCGCCGCTAGGGACGATCAAGACGCGGATCCGGAAGGGATTGCTGCGTCTTCGGGACTACCTGCTTTCCGAGTACGAAGAGGAGATCGAGCCGTGACCGGTGAAGACCGAAGGGACGACGTGCTGCTCTACGCGAGCGGCGCGCTCGAGGGCAGCGAACGTGACGAGGTCGAGCGCTACCTGGCCAAGGGCGGCCCCCGTGCGGCCGGCGAGTTGGCCGAGGCCGAGGCGACCCTCGCGCACCTGGCGCTGAGTCTCGATCCGCTCGACCCACCGGACCGCGTCAAGCACGCCCTGCTCGAGCGCGTCAGCGCGGCGCGCCCGCGCCTGCTCCGCCCGCGGCCGGCGACGCCCCACGGCTCTCGGCCGGGTCGCAGCCCGCAGGCGACGCGGCGCCGGGGTGTCTCGCGTACCTGGCTGCGGACCGCAGTGGCCGTCGGTCTGGCCCTGCCCCTGGCCTGGTTCGGGGCCTACACCACGTTCGCGGCCCGCGTCGGCGGTCTCGAACGCGAGCTCGTAGAGCAGAGCGCCAGCCTGAACCTGCTCGCCGTGGCCGATGGGAAGCTCGAGGTCAAGGTGATCGAGCTCGAGGGGCCGGCGCTGCGCCGCCGCGGGTTCGGCCGTATGTACCAGAACTGGCAGACGGGCGACTGCTACCTGTTCGCGCACGGCATCCGGCGCCCGGCGGACGGCATGTCCTACCGGGCCTGGTTCACGGGCATGGACGGCGAGCTCGTCCGCGGCCCGGCGCTGCGGATCGACGAGCGCGGCGATGCCAGCCTGCTGACGCGGCTTCCGCGCAACGTCGACCTGGGCGCACCGGTCGTCGTCACGCTCGAGGCCGACGGTTCGGCCTCCGGGCCGACGGGCACGCCGCAGCTCGTGGGCGAGTACCGGGTCCGGGCGCGCAGCTCCTGAAGGTCCGACGCTTCGCCTCTGCCGACGAGCTCGGCGCCGCCCTGCGCGCGCTGATCGGCGACGCCTGCGCCCGCGAGTCCGCACGCCACGTCGCGCTGGCCGTCGGCCGTACCACGCTGCCGCACTACCGCCGCCTCGACGAGCATGAGGAAGCGCTGCGCGGCCGCATCCTGCTTCCGGTCGACGAGCTGGTTCCACCGCCCGCGCGCGACGACCTGGCGTTCTCCGCCCGGCTTCGCGTCTCCCTCCCGGCGCACCTGCCGGGCCGGTTCCGCGCGATCCGCGTCCGCCTGGACGCCGAGGCCGAGGCGGCCGGGCTCGAACGGGAGCTCGAGGACCTGGGCCTGGCGGTCTGCGTGCTCGGGCTCGGCCCCGACGGCCACATCGCGCTCAACCAGCCCGGCAGTCCGGTGGACAGCCGCACGCGCATCGTCGAGATCGAGCCGGAGAACCTGGCGCGGCTCGGCGACGTGGCGCCTGCGACCCGCGCGCTCACGCTCGGAGTGGCCACCCTGCTCGCGGCGTGCGAGATCGTGCTGGTCGTGGACGGCGCCGAGAAGCAGGCGGCGCTGGAGCGCGTGCTCGAAGGACCGCCCGGCGACGACGTCCCCGCCTCGCTGCTGCACGGCCACCCGCGCTGCAGCGTCTTCGTCCGCGACGAGGCTTGAGCTACCAGCGAACGGGAAGCGAGCGCAGCCCGTGCAGGATCGGGTTCTTCCGCCACTCGAGCTGGTCGGTCGCCAGCTTCATGCCCGGGAACCGGTCCACCAGCGCGCGGATGGCGGTGCGGCCCTCGTAGCGCGCCAGGTGCGAGCCCAGGCAGAAGTGGACGCCGAAGCCGAACGACAGGTGCCGGTTGTCGGTGCGCCGCAGGTCGAACGCGTCGGGCGCGTCGAACTGCTCGGGGTCCCGGTTCGCGGACCCGATCAGCACGATCGTCTCGCAGAGCTTCGGGATCGTGCCGCCGTCGAACTGCACGTCCTCGAGCGCGATGCGGCTGGTCGCCTGCACGGGCGGGTCGTAGCGCAGCATCTCCTCGACCGCGTTCTCGGTCAGCCCGGGGTCGCCGCGCAGCTCCTCGAGCTGCTCCGGGTGGCGGAGCAGCGCGAGCATGCCGTTGCCGATCAGGTTGGTCGTGGTCTCGTTGCCCGCGACTAGCAGCAGGATGAGCGTCCCGACCACCTCGTCCCAGGTCAGCCGGTCGCCTTCTTCCTCGGCCTGCAGCAGCCCCGAGAGCAGGTCGTCCTGTGGGTTCCGGCGCCGCTCTTCGGCGATCGACTCGAAGTAGGCGCGCAGCTCGCGTGAGGCCTGCGCCGCCGCTCTCGCGTCATCGACGTTCGAGATCCCCATGTTGCGCACGATCTCGTTGGACCAGTGGCGGAATCGCGCGCGGTCCTCGCTGGGGACGCCCAGCATTTCGGCGATCACGATCACGGGCACCGCGTGGGCGAAGTCGGCGATGAGGTCCATCTCTCCACGCTGCGAAAGCTCGTCGACCAGTTCGTTCACGATCTCGTCGATCCGGGGCATGAGCCGCCGGATGGAGCCGGGCGTGAAGGTCTTGTTCACGAGCGTGCGCAGGCGCGTGTGGTCCGGCGCGTCCATGCGCAGCATCATCGGAGCTTCGGGCTCGTCGGGATCGAGCACGCCCTGCTTGATCAGCTTCTGCTGCATCTTCTCGAAGCCCGGCAGGTTGCGCTCGTTCGCCGAGAAGCGCTCGTCCTTGAGCACCGACGCGACGTCGTCGTAGCGGGACAGCACGTAGCAGCCCGCCAGCCGCGAGCGGTGGACGGGGTCCTTCTCGCGCAGCCGCTGGTACATGGGATAGGGATTCGCGTGCGCCGCCGGCGTGACCGGATCCCAGACTACGCCGCTCGTCACGCGCTCGAAGCCGAGCAGCGAGCGGATCACCGTGAACTCCATCGCCCTGCGAAGGTCCTGTCCGAGTGCCATCGCTCCCCTCCTCGACCCGAGGTTGCCTCGGTCGCCGCCGAGAGGCAACGCAAGCGTCGTGCCAGCTGCCGACGCCGGACCCCTCTCCTCGCGGTCTCGGAGTGCAGGCCGCGGCCGGCAGGCGCAGCGGCCGGGCGACACCGTCGGCGCGCGCGTCGTGTCCGGATCCCCGGGCGTGGGCTAACCTGCCGTATCTGGAGGGGGAAATGGCCGAGCAGGGGAGTGTCCGGAGCGTTCGCGAGGTGCTTGCGGGGCGCGCGGAGGCCGAGGTCACCGTCCAGGGCTGGCTGCGGAGCGCGCGCCACGGCAAGGGAGTGAGCTTCCTCGACCTGTACGACGGCTCGAGCTTCGACGGGCTGCAGGTCGTGGTCGACCCGGACCTGGAGAACCACGCCGAGGTGGCGGCGCTCGGTACCGGGGCCGCGGTGCGCGTCCACGGCGAAGTGGTCGACTCACCGGGCCAGAACCAGCCGCTCGAGCTGCGCGCGAAGACCGTGACGGTCGTGGGCGGCGTCGACTCCGACTACCCGCTGCAGAAGAAGCGGCACTCGTTCGAGTTCCTGCGCACGATCGGACACCTGCGCCTGCGCACCAACACCTTCGGCGCGATCGTCCGCGTGCGGAACGCCGCCTCCCAGGCGGTGCACGCGTTCTTCCAGGAGCGCGGTTTCCTGCAGGTTCACGCGCCGATCATCACCGCGTCCGACGCCGAGGGCGCCGGCGACATGTTCCGCGTCTCGGCGCTCGATCCCGAGAAGCCGCCTCGCGCCGCCGACGGCACGGTCGACTGGTCGCGCGACTTCTTCGGCAAGCCGGCCTTCCTGACCGTGTCGGGTCAGCTCGAAGCCGAGATCGCCGCGCTCGCGCTCAGCAACGTCTACACCTTCGGGCCGACCTTCCGCGCCGAGAACTCGAACACCGCCCGGCACCTGGCCGAGTTCTGGATGATCGAGCCCGAGATGGCGTTCTGCGACCTGACGGGGAACATCGACCTGGCCGAGGCGTTCCTCAAGCACGTGTTCGCGGCCGTGCTCGAGAGCTGTCCGGACGACATGGAGTTCTTCGCCAAGCGCATCGACGAGACCGTGATCGACACCCTGCGGCACGTG
The DNA here is from genome assembly GCA_019311115.1 of Deltaproteobacteria bacterium. GTDB lineage: Bacteria > Myxococcota_A > UBA9160 > SZUA-336 > SZUA-336 > JAFDDB01. The sequence continues at coordinate 15,759 of JAFDDB010000088.1, read as the reverse complement.
ATCGACTCGCCCTTCGAGCGCATCACCTACAGCGAGGCGATCGAGATCCTGGAGCGCGCCGACGCGGAGTTCGAGTTCCCGGTGAAGTGGGGCGTGAACCTGCAGAGCGAGCACGAGCGCTACCTGGCCGAGCAGCACGTGCGCCGGCCCGTGGTCGTGACCGACTACCCGGCCGACATCAAGGCGTTCTACATGTACCTGAACGACGACGAGAAGACGGTGCGCGCCATGGACGTCCTGGTACCCCGCATCGGCGAGATCGTGGGTGGCTCGCAGCGCGAGGACCGGCTCGACGTGCTGACGCGGCGCATCGGCGAGCACGGATTGAGCCCCGAGGACTACTGGTGGTACCTGGACCTGCGGCGCTACGGCTCGACCCCCCACTCGGGCTTCGGCGTGGGCTTCGAGCGGGTCGTGCAGTTCATGACCGGCATGGCGAACATCCGCGACGTCATCCCGTTCCCGCGGGTGCCCGGCGCGGCCGAGTTCTAGCCCCCGGGCGCGTCGATCCGGTAGCGGCGCAGCGACGGCAAGCCCACGATGGCGAGCGCGAGCGCGCCCAGGCAGGCGAAGCCGCCGAACACGACTGAGAACGGCGCCGAGGTGGCCGCCGCCAGGAAGCCGGACTCGGCGGCGCCAAGCTCGTTGGACGCGCCGATGAAGAGCATGTTGACGGCGTTGACGCGCCCGCGCAGGGCGTCCGGGGTGGAGAGCTGAAGGATCAGGGCGCGCGCCACCATGCTCACCTGGTCCGACATTCCGGCCAGCACCAGCGCCGCGACCGACAGCGAGAAGTCCTGCGACATGCCGAAGAGGATCGTCGCGACGCCGAAGCCTCCGACGGCGACCAGCAACGCGACGCCGGCGCGGCGCATCGGCGGGAGCGCGATCAGCACGAGCCCCATGCCGACGGTGCCCGCGTCGAGCGCCGCCGCCAGGATCCCGTAGCCGCGGGGACCGACGTGCAGGATCTCGGTCGCGTAGACCGGCAACAGCGCCACCGCCCCGCCGAAGATCACGGCGAACAGGTCGAGCGACATGGCACCCAGGATCGCCGGCTTGCCGCGAAGGAAGACGAGTCCCTCGCGGACGGCCGCCAGGTTGGCCCGCTGGCCCGGAGCGGGACGCGCGGCCGTGTGCACGAAGACGAGACAGGTCAGCGAGATGCCGAGCAGCGCCACGTGCACCGCGTAGGCCCCGGCCAGATCCCAGGAGTGGATGATGAACCCCATGGCGGCCGGTCCCGTCAGCCGGCCGGCGTTGCGCACGCTCGAGAGAACGGTCACCGCCTGCGGGAACGCCTCGATCGGCACGAGCGACGGGAGCACCGCGCTCCCGGCCGGGTTCTCGAACGCGAACGCGATCGAGGACGAGACCACCGCGGCGTACAGGAACCACAGGTTCAGCTCGCCCGTCGCCGTGGCCAGGCAGACCGCGGCCGAGGAGAGCAGGGTGACCCACTGCGCGCCGCGGATGATGCGGATGCGATCGTGCGCGTCGGCCCAGGCGCCGCTCATCAGGCTGAAGGCGAGCGTCGGCGCGAACTGCGCCAGCCCTAGCACGCCCAGCTGAAGCTCCGAGCCCGTGATCTCGAAGACCTGCCAGGCCAGCGCGGCGCGCCACAGCGTGTTGCCCATGGTGGAGCAGAAGCGCGCCGCCAAGAAGGCGCGAAAGACGGGCTCGCGCAGCGGCGCGAGTCTTCCGGTGGAGCGGGCGGGGGGACGCGGATCGGGGGTGTCGGGCATCGGGGTCGGGCTACAGTAGCGCGATGGCCGTCCTCGTCGCGCGCACCCGGGTCAAGTCGATCCTGACGCGCAGCTCGGGCTACCTGCGCGAGGTCTGCTCACACTCGCTTCAGCCCTACCGCGGCTGCACGTACGGACGCTCGCTCTGCGGCGTGGGCTGCTACGTGCGCCACAACGGACTGCTCACGCGCGGAGCGGAGTGGGGCAGCTTCCTCGACGTGCGCGAGAACGCCGCCGACGTGTACCGGCGCAGCGCCGCGCGCGAACGCGCCTGGGCCCGGAAGAGCCGCGGGCGGTTCTCGGTCTTCCTGTCGAGCTCGACCGATCCCTTCGTGCCGCAGGAGTCACGCTTCGGAATCACGCGGTCGCTGCTCGGCGCGATGATCGACGACCCGCCGGACGCGCTCATCCTGCAGACGCACTCGCACCGCGTCACCGACGCCCTCGACCTGTACCCGGCGCTGGCGGAGCGCACCGACCTGCGCATCCACCTGTCGATCGAGACCGATCGCGACCGCCTGCCGGGCCTTCCGCCGCCCGCGAGCCCGGTGGAGAAGCGTTTCGCCGCGGCGCAGGCGCTACGCGCCGCCGGGCTCCGCGTGGTCGTCACCGTCTCGCCGCTCCTTCCCATGGCGGAGCCGCGAGCCTTCTTCGAGCGGGTGGCTTCGGTCGCCGACGCCGTGGTGATCGACCACTACGTCGGCGGGGATGGCAGCGCGGACGGGTCGCGCACGCTCCGCACGGCGCTTCCAGACGCCATGCGGCGCGTCGACCCACACTCGACTTCGCTCGCCTACCGAGACGAGATGGTCGCGCTGGCCCGCCAGATCCTCCCCGGGCGCGTCGGCGTGCACATCGAAGGATTTGCCGGGCACTTCTCGTAGCGCCCGGGTGAGGATCAGGACCCGAGCGGGGCCTGGTACTCGAGACCCACGCGCTCGAGGCGGATCTTGAACTCGTGCAAGATGCGGACGCCCAGTTCGTCCGTGCGCTGCGACTGCTCGTCGTCGCCGCGCCCGAGCGCGTTGAACGCCAGAAGCATGTGCGTCGACATGTCGCGCTGCATCGCCTGGATCTCGGGCTTGCGGTCCGGGTTCTCCTGGATGAGCGTCCCGATGCGGTTCTCGCCGAAGCCCACGTGGCGCCGCTCGTCGGCGATCGTGCCCTCGAGGGTGTGCGCGAACTTGGGATTCTGCTCGAGCGCACCCTGGTGCATCATCTCGAATACGCAGAAGGCCATGCCTTCGAGCACGATGTTCTGCCCGACCACGCCCGCCACGAAGTCCTTCTTGTCGACCTTCTCGAGCAGGACCTCTGCGAACTTCACCAGGTTGGGGTTCGCGCGCTGGCTGAGCACGTCCTCGAGCTCGATCTTCTTCACGCCCAGGTCGTAGAGCCGCTGCGTGAAGATCTCGACGTGGCGCGCCTCGTCGAGGGTCTGCGTCGCCAGGAAGCGCTTGCTCGCCTCGTCGGGCGCCGCGTTGACGAGTCCGGACGACGCCGCGAGCGCACAGCGCTCGCCGACGACGAGCTGGACGCAGCCGCCGATCGCCTGGTCGCGAAGCTGGGGGTTCTCGAGCAGGCGGTCGGGCTCGCGCTCGCCTTCCGGGTGTCCGAACTGGGTGTGCTCGAGGTAGCCCTGGGGGGCGGATTCGAGCCAGCTCTGGATCGAGTAGGCCTTCAGGAACTCGGTCATGGGATCTCCTTTGGGAGTGCGGGGTCATGCACCAGCACCGCTGCCAGGGTTCCCCGCGCTCGCTGCACTGACAGATTAGTCAGTCGCATCCGGGGCCCGATATGATGGCGGTCATACGGTCCGGAGTTCCCGGTGGGGCCGCGCTCAGGTTCGCCGGGTCAGAACGGGGCCCATCCGGACCAGCCAGAGGGCGAAGGCCGCGCACCAGGGAATTGCGGCCCAGTGCGCGAGGCCTCCCGCGGCCGGCCAGACCGGCGCGGCCAGAGCGAACCCGACGCGAAGCAGCGCGGCCGCCTGCACCCCTGCGAAGACGCTTAGGATCCAGGCGTCGGCCACGATCGGCAGCCCGGCGTGTCCGAGCGCGACGCGCGTGCTGATGCCGACGACCATGGTGCCGAGTCCGCCGATCGCCAGTGCGTGGAGCACCGGCAGGTCGAGCAGCGCCGCGCCCTCGGGCCACAGCCACGAGAGCGCCGATCCTCCCAGCGCCAGCAGCAGCCAGACCTGCGCCAGGTAGAGCACCGCGATCATCGGCTCGCGGAGCGTCTGGCGCGGGCTCCACGCCGAGACCTCCCACGCCAGCACCACGAAGAGCAGTCCGTCGATCGAGGCGGCCATGCGGAGCGCCACATCGGCGTCGTCTACCGCGGCGACGCAGGCGCGCAGACCCAGTCCGGCGCAGAGGACGGGCAGGGTGCCGCGTCGGCGCGTGCCGTTCTTCTGCCCCTGCCGGAGCGCCGTGAAGAAGGGAACCAGGCGGTGTCCCACGGTCGCGAGCACGAGCACCAGGTAGCCGTAGCTGCCGAGCAGGACGCCGCCCAGGTAGAGCGGCCCTCCACTCCGCAGGCCGCCGAGTACGAGCGCGAGTCCGAGCGCGCCGAGCGTCAACGCGACGAGCACCACCGCGGGCTGCAGCCGCTCGGGCGCCGCCGAACGCCACCACGCGCGCCCCAGGAACGCGATCAGACCGAGCAGTGCGGCCAGCACCAGCAGTCCGCCCGGTACGAGGAGCCCCGCCGGCCCGAACGTTCCGGCGACGATCGCCGCGTGGCCGACGACGAGCAGGGCGACCCAGCGCACGACGGCCTTCGTCCCCGGCGGCGGGCTCTGCACCCAGCGCACGTAGGCCGTGAGCAGGAACCCGAACACGTAGAACGTGATCACGCCCCAGATCATCACCAGCGCGTGCACGCGTCCGGGTGCGGCGGTCCAGCCGAGCGGGAGCGGCGCGCCGAGTCGCAGCGCCTCGAGCCACGCGAACCAGAACGCCACGGAGAGCAGCGCGTAGCTCGCCCCGCAGAGAAAGAAGACCCGGTACGGCTGCAGCAGCAGCGCGGGAACCGGGCGGGTGGCTTGCGCTTGCGGGCTCGTCAACGCGGCTCCAGTCTGGGCAGGGGGCAGGGGAGCACCATCGTAGAACAGCGCAGCGGCGGTTGTATGACTGCGGTCAGGCTACCCTGGCCGCGTGAGCAAGACTGGCGAACGCGCCCCGCTCTCCACGACCGACCACGACCGCGGCGCCACGGGCATGAAGTACGTGTACGCCGTGGTCTCGCGCCGCGCAGGCGGCGTGTCGGTCGGCGTCAACCTGAACCCGAACAACGCCTGCAACTGGCGCTGCGTGTACTGCCAGGTTCCCGGCCTCGTGCGCGGTGCGGCGCCCCGGATCGACCTGGACCTTCTCGAGTCGGAGCTTCGCGAGCTGCTCGGGGACATCCGCTCCGGGTCCTTCATGCAGGCTCGCGTTCCCGTCGAAGCGCGGCGGCTCCGCGACCTGGCCTTCTCGGGCAATGGAGAGCCGACCAGCTCGCCGCAGCTGGCGGAAGCGATCGACCGCGTGGCGGCGGTGCGCGACGAGCTCGGGCTCCGGGAGGAGCTGCCGCTCGTGCTGATCACCAACGGCTCGCTGCTCGGGCGTCCCGACGCGCAGCGGGCGATCACCCGGCTGGCCGCGCACGGCGGCGAGGTCTGGTTCAAGCTCGACCGGGCCACCGCCGAGGGCCTCGCGAGCGTCAGCTCGACACCCGTCGATCCGGTGCGCCACCTGGCGCGGCTCCGCGACGCCGCGGCGATCTGCCCGACGCGCATCCAGACCTGCATGTTCGAGCGCAATGGCGAGGCTCCGGACGCGGACGAGATCGACGCGTGGGTCGACGCCCTGCGCACGCTCGTTGCGGACGGCGTGAGCTTGCGCGGGGTGTTGCTCTACGGACTGGCACGCCCGTCACTCCAGCCCGAGGCCGGTGAACTCGATTCGGTGTCACCCGACTGGCTCGAACGGCTGGCTGCGCGCGTCGAGTCGCTGGGCCTCTCCGTGCAGATCAGCACGTGACCCTGCTCCGCCATATGACGCGAGTCATACCCCGATAGCCGCGCGCGTTCGACACTGCTCTCGTAGGTCAGGAGAGCGGCGCGATGCGGCAGGACATCTCGTTTCCGAGCAACGGCGGAACCTGCCGGGGCTGGCTGTACGTCCCCGACGGACTCCGCCACGGTGAGCGCGTGGCCGCGATCGTGATGGCCCACGGCTTCTCGGCCGTCAAGGAGATGTTCCTTTCTGGCTTCGCGGAGCGCTTCGTCCAGGCCGGCTTCGCAGTGCTCGTGTTTGACTTCCGCTACACCGGCGCCAGCGACGGTGAGCCGCGGGGGCACATCTTTCCGCGCGAGCAGCACGAGGACTACCGGAACGCAATCACCTACGCGTGCCGTCGGACCGAGATCGACCCTGAGCGCATCGGCCTGTGGGGAACGTCGTTCAGCGGCGGTCACGTCCTGCACCTGTCGGCGTTCGACCGCCGCATCAAGGCGGCCGTGGCTCAGGTCCCGGCGGTGGGGATCTGGAAGCAACTCGTGCGCACCAGCGACTCACTCGACGGCATCCTGGGCCTGCTCACGATCGACCGGCTGGCCCGCTACGACTCCGGCGTGGTGAACACGCTCAAGGTGGTGGCGCCGCCGGGAGAGGCCTGCGTGCTCGCCACGCCCGACGCGTACGAGTGGTTCTCGAAGGCGGGGGAGGAGTGCGCGAGTTGGCGCAACCAGGTGACGCTCGAGTCGCTCGAGCGCATGATCGAGTACCACCCGGCGGACGCGATCGAGCTGATCTCGCCGCGCCCGCTACTCGTGATCGCCGCCGAGGAGGACTCGCTCGTGTCGATCGACCTCGTCCGCGAGGAGTTCGCGCGCGCCGGAGAGCCGAAGAAGCTGATCGAGTTCCCCTGCGGCCACTTCGACGTCTACTCGACGGAGCCCTGGTTTGGCCGGGCCGCCGACGCGGCCACGGAGTGGTTCACGTCCCACCTCTCCTGACGCGCCCGAAGCTCATGAGGCGCCCGCCGCTCAGGCGCTGCGCCTCGCGGTCACGACGTGCGAGTCCCGGAGGTTGAGCGGAACCACGCGGGCCCAGAGCCAGCGCAGCGCCGGGACGCGTGCCGCCAGGCGGTTCAGCCAGGCCACCGGCAGGTACGCCTCCAGGCGCTCCGCCAGGTAGCCGACGGGAAAGAACCAGCGCGCGCGCTGCCAGTGCCCGGCATGCAGGCCGGCGCGCTCGAGCGCGATCCCGAGCGAACGGCGGTCGAAGCAGCCCACGTGCGCCAGGCGGTAGTGCCAGCAACGCGTGCCGAGCAGGCGCGCGGCCAGGCTCGAGAAGTCCGGCGTCACGACGATGAGCAGGCCGCCCGCGGCGAGCCGGTTCGCGCAGAGTGCCAGCAGGCCGACCGGGTCGGCGACGTGCTCGAGCACGTCCACCAGGAACACGACGTCGAAGTGGCGCGCTTCGAGGTCGGGATGCGGGAGGACCCCGCAGAGCAGGTCCACGCCGTTCTGCGCCCGTGCGACCCGGACCAGCGCGCGGCTCGGCTCGACCCCGGCAGCGTCGAGACCCGCGCGGGAGGCCTCCGCGACCAGCAGTCCCGAGGCCGCGCCCACGTCGAGGGCGCTGCGCGCTTCCGGGTGGAGTCGGCCGGCCAGCGCGACGAGGTGGCGCATCTGCAGCCGGCGCGACTCCTGGCTGCCCTCGTAGCCCGGGTCGTCGAGATCCGCGTAGAGCGCCTCGAGCTTCGCCACCTCGGCCGCGTCCGCGAAGCGGAAGCCACAGCGCCCGCAAATGGACAGCGGCAGCGTCAGGCCGTAGCGCGAGTCCGTGATGCGCAGATCCTGGGAGCGCAGCTCGCCGATCGGCTTCCCGGCGCGCCACTCGCGCGTGTCGGTGGACTCGCAGACCCAGCAGCGCGGTCCGGCCGACGCCACGCCGGTCAGCGCAGCAGCGCCTCGCCGAGCATCACCGCGAAGAGCGCGGAGAGGTAGATGATCGACGTGCGGAAGACGCTGCGGTCCGCCTCGGGCGTCGCGCTGCGAGCGGACGATGTCGGCCGCAAAGGCGACCCCGCCGAGAAGCGCCACGCTGCCATACGCCGGACCGCAGACCCCGCCCCACCACGGCAGCAGGGCGACCGGAATGAGCGCCAGCGCCCAGGCCAGCATGCGGCGTCGCGTCGCGGTCTCGCCGATCACGCTGGGGAGCATGGGGAAGCCGGCGGCCTCGTAGTCCTCGCGCCGGTAGAGCGCGATCGCCCAGAAGTGCGGGGGCTGCCAGACGAAGATGATCGCGAAGAGCACCAGGCCCCAGGGTCCGATCACACCGTCGACGGCGGCGTCGGCGATGAGCGGCGCCGCCGCGCCCGACAGGCCTCCGATCACGACCGCCTGCGCCGTGCGTGGCTTGAGCCAGATCGTGTACACGACCAGGTAGTGGACCAGGCTCGCCGCGCCGAGGCCGGTGGCCAGGGTTCCACCGGCGACCTGGAGCACCGCGAGGCCGGCAAGCGAGATGACGATACCAAAGGCGAGCGCGCGGCCCGGCGGGATTCGTCCCGCGGGCAGTGGCCGGTCGGCGGTGCGCTGCATCTTCGCGTCAGGCTCCCGCTCCCACCACGCGTTGAGTGCGCCGCAGCCGCCGCCGACGAGCGCCGTCCCCGCGAGTACGCCGAGCACGACGCCCGGCCCCGGGAGCACCGCGTGTCCGACGAGCAGCGCCGCAGGCACCGTGAAGAGTACCAGGAGCAGCACCTTGGGCCGCGTCAGCGACAGGTAGTCGAGCGCGCGCGCGCGTGGGTGAGCCCCGGGCACTTCCGATGCGGCGATCTCGCGCGTGGCTCCGGTCATCGACACCATCCTAGTGGAATCCGAACCCGGCGAGGCGGTCGAAGGTCGCGACCCGACGGCCATGCTCCTCGAACTCGACCGAGCGCTCCTCGGTCCAGTTCCACTGCTCGGGATCGGGGCCGTCGCCGATCTCGATTCTGACGAGGTGTGTCCCCGGCGGTACGTCGAGCGTCTCTACCGCGACGCTGTTCCCGTCGCCCCACACGCCTCCCGGCGGGTACGCGCGGGCGTGCACGGGCCGCCCGTCGAGGCTGACCCGAAGCCGGACGGGCGAGCGCCGGCGCGCGCACACCTCCTGCTGCCGCATGTGCACCGGGCGCGCCGCGATCTCCTCGGGCGTCAGTGCGCGGCAATCGTCGCTCGAGCGCCCCGGGTGCTTGAAGGTGACGACCAGTTCGGCTCCGTCCGGACGCGGCGCCGTGTAGCCGAGGTCGCTCACCGCGCCCACCGTGGCGGCCACGGCTAGCGCCAGCACGACGGAGGCGATGCCCGCCAGGGCGGGCGAAGGTGGAGGCGTGGAGACGTTCGCGCGCGGGTCGCCGCGCAGCACGGCGGCGCGCTCGACCAGGCGGCCGAGGCGGGTGCGGTCGAGCGCCAGGGTGTGGACCAGCCCGCGCTCCACGTGCTCGGTGCGCAGCACCGGGGCGCGTTGACCGTCGAGACGCATGTGCAGCCAGTCCGCCCCCTCGCGGTAGTGGCAGTCTCCGTCCCCGCAGGTGACGACCAGCGCGGCCGCGGCTCCCCGGCGCACGGCGCGCTCGAGGGTCTGCGTGTGCACCCAGCCGGCGCACGGCACCTGCATCACGCGGTAGCCGGGCATCTCCTCGCAGAGACCCGTCTCGGAGTCGAGGGTCAGGCGAGCGCCGGCCGACTGTGCGCAGACAAACGCCACCAGCGGCTCTTCGCCCGCATGCTTCGCGTCGGCGACCCATTCTTCTACGCGGCGACGCGCGCTCCGCACGTCGAGCCACGGGACGTCGATCCCGACCGTGTCGCACGACCCCGAGCAGATGCCGCAGCGCACGCACCTGTCGGGATCGACGTTGGCCTCGACCGGATAGCGCGTCGAGCCGTCGGTGCGCGGGATCATCGCGATCGCCTCGTACGGGCAGTCCTGGTAGCACTGCATGCAGGCGTTGCAGCGCGACGGCGTGACGATGGCGGCCTCGCGGCGCACGCGCGAGAGCAGGAAGGGGATGCTGCCCAGCACGATGCCGCCCGCCCAGAAGATCGCCCAGAGCAGGCCACCGCCGAGGCGGTCGGTCATCGCGATCGGCAGCAGGTACCAGTAGTCCATTCCGAAGCTCTGCCCGACCTCGGTCATGCGTGCGGGTCCCGCACTCGTGGCCGGGTAGGCGATGCTCAGCAGCAGCATCAAGCCGAGCACCCAGATCGTCATCGGAGTCCGCGTCACGTAGTTGGGCCGCGCGATGCGCCCCAGGTGCAGCCAGAGGCCGATGCCGAGCCCCAGCGGGATCAGCATGTGCAGGAAGAAGATCACGAAGAAGAGCAGCGAGTTGACACCGGCGTCGGTGAGGAACGCCCGCCCCATGGGGTCGGCAAAGATCGGGACCACGTCGAGTGCGCGTGCGGTCCCGACGGCGATGTGCTGGGCGCGCTCGTCCCAGACCAGCCAGTATCCGGTCCACCCCGTGATCCAGAGCACCGCGAGCGTGAGCGTTCCGGTGAGCCAGGCCAGCCAGCGCGGTCCGGCGAAGCGGCGCTCCAGGAACACACGGAGCGCGTGCACGCCGACGAAGAGCATGCACAGGTCGGAGCTGTAGCGATGCAACGAGCGCATCAGTCCGGCGGTCCAGGGCGCGTCGGACATCTCCGCGACCGAGCTGTACGCGCCGTGCACGCTCGGGCTGTACCAGATCAGCAGGACCACGCCGGTCACCGTGGCGACGGCCAGCGACGTGATCGCGATGGCGCCGGTCTGCAGGAACGGGTTCAGCGCGGGCGGGAGCGCGCGGCCGACCACACGGTCGAGCAGCAGGAACGCGCCTTCCAGTTGGCGGAACAGGCCGTCGCCGCGCACGTCCGCCGCGTCGGCCGGACCGACCGGCCGCGTGTCGGGCGCGGCCGGGGCGGGGAACGGCTCGAGCCCGCCCGCTTCCTCGACCGTGCTATCCGGCATCCGGGGCTTCGCCGAGCAGGATGCGGAGCGCCGCCGAGAGCCACTGCTGCTGTCGTTCGCCCAGGCCGAGGCGGTACGCCACGTGGCCGTCGCGGTCGAGCAGCAGGAACAGGTTGGGGTGTTCGATCACGCCGGTCTCCGGATCGCGGTAACGCGCCACGCTCATCTCGTCGAGCACGCGCTCCACCTCGGGCGGATCTCCGGTCAACAGGTTGAAGACGGGCAGGTCGAGCCCGTGCATGTTCGCCAGCTCCGCCAGCTTCTGTGGCGAGTCGTTCTCCGGATCCATCGTCACGGCGACCACGCGCACGTCGGCGCGTTCCGCTTCGCTGAGCCCCGCCAGCGACTCCCGCGCCTGTGTCAGGATCGCCGGGCAGCTGTGCGGGCAGGAGGCGTAGACCGCGGTCAGCAGGACGACCTTGCCGCGAAACTCCGCGATCTCGACGGGATCTCCCGCCTGGTTGACCCCGATGAACTCCGGAGCCCGGTGGGCGGTGCGCAGCGCCTCGGCGGGGAAGGGGAGCTCCCCGCCCGCGCTGCTCGTGCGGAGCAGCGTGAAGCCGCCGGCCGCGCCCGCGACCAGCACCGCCGCGCAGAGCACCGGCGCCGCCAGCGCCGACGGACGGCGCGCCAACTCGCGCAGGGGCCCGAGCCAGAAGAGCGCGAACATCGCGGCCAGCATGAGCGGCGGCGTGAGCATGCCCATCACGTAGCCCGCTTCGAGCCGGCCGGTGGCCGGGTCATAGCCGAAGCACCAGACGCGGAACTCGTCGGCGAAGGCGCCGAGGCCCGTTGACCCGCCCGGGGCCAGCAGCAGCCCGACGAGCACGACTTCCCAGAGAACGAGCAGCGACACCGCGAACGCCGGGAAGCGTCCTCCACCAAAGAAGATCTCGACCCGCTCGGCTGCGGTCTGCGCCCCCTGCATCAGCGCACGTGCCAGACGTCGGCGAGCCACTTCCAGTTGGCGAAATAGTAGACGACGAAGCACACCAGGAAGACGACCACGAGGGCCATCGTGCCGGGTGCGCGGTGCTCGTCCACGGTGATCGCTCCGCCCGACTGCCGCTCCTCGTGCCAGGGCTCCATCGGGCTACCCGCGTTCGAGCGGCCGAAGAAGACCGCGGCGACCACCAGCAGGACGAAGAGGAGCAGTGCCGTGAACGCGATCACGGCGCCGACCCCGAGCAGGCCCAGGAACGCGTGCGCGCCGGAGTCGAAGCTGACCGGGAACATCGCTCCGGTAAAGTCGACGTCCCAGTGACGCCGCGGCACGCCGTACGAGCCGGCAAAGGACATACCGATCGACGCCAGCGTGATTCCGCCCGCGAAGAGCCACGGCTGGAGCCGGCATAGCCCCTTGGCGAAGAACTCGCGCTGGAAGATCAGCGGAACGATGTAGTAGGTGACGGCCATGAAGGCCAGCGCCGTCCCGCCGACGACCGTGACGTGGAAGTGGCCCGGAATGCGCAGGGTGTTGTGCGCCATGATGTTGATCTGCTGGGTGCCGAGCACGACTCCGGTGATACCGCCGCCGAAGCCGAAGATCACCAGCGACAGGAAGAAGCCCGAGAAGCCCGGGTTCCCCCACGGCGCGGCGAAGAGCCAGCCGAAGAGCCCCCGGTCGTACCCCTTCTTGCGCATCGCGACCTCGACGGAGGCCGGCACCGTGAAGCCGTGGATCATCGAAGCGAGTACCGCCAGGTACATGGCGTAGGACGTGTTCCAGATCTTCCATCCCGCGCTCACGCCCGGGTCCACCAGCAAGTGGTGAGCCGACGCCACGTTGATGAAGAGGATGTAGAGCACGAACGCACCGCGGCAGACGAGCTGCGACATGGGCTTGGCGCCCGTGGTCATCGTCGCCAGGAGGTACCAGACGGAGACCATCGCGCAGACGTTGACCTGCTGGGACATATGACCCAGGCCCCACCACGTCATGCGGTACCAGGCCGGGTCGATGTGCGGGATGATTCCCATCGACCAGAGCCAGGTCGGCACCATGACCACTGCGCCGTGAATCAGAGTGACCACTGCGATGATGGCCGCGGCCGTCGCCCCGAAGGAAACCAGGGGCAACGATCCCTCGTAGGTATGATCGCGATTGGCGATGTAGATCGTCGCCAGGAAGTTGATCACGCCGATCAGCGTTCCGACCGCGAGGAGGATGATCCCCAGGTAGAACCAGGGGCTCGCCTTGAGCGGTACGTACGACGTCATCAGCACGTCGCTCGTCCCGCTGAGGATCGCGGCGTTGAGCATGAGCGCGCCGCCGAGCATCATGACGAAGCACACCCAGGCCATCTTGGCGGAGAAGAGACGGCAGTTCAGCAGCACCGGCCCTGCGAAGTACAAGATGGCCATCTCGAAGTTCAGGATCATCACGATCAGCATGTCGAGGCCATGCAGCGTGAGCACGCGGTAGTACCACTCGGCGCTGAGCAGGTGCACGGCCGGCCAGCGCGTGAGCCCCAGCAGCACCGCGCCGATCCCGCCGACCAGCAGGAACACCACCGCGGTCACGGCGTGCCATCGGATGAAGCGCTGCGAGGTCAGGCAGACGCTCAGGCCGGTCGTGTCGCAGGTCCGCACCATGCTGGGCGGGTGGTTCCCCGTCGGCGCGCGGGCCGGGACGTCGCCGCCACCAGAGACTGTAGTCGTCATCGCAGGGCTCCTAGTCTTCGACGATGATGCGGCCGGTCATCATGTGATGTCCGATCCCGCAGAACTCGTTGCACACGATCGAGAACTCGCCGGAACTCGTGGGCGTGAGCGTCAGTACGTGGTCGTAGCCAGGCAGCACCTGGAAGTTCATGTTCATCGGCAAGAGCGAGAACCCGTGCTGCAGGTCGAGCGAAGAGATGTGCAGGCGATACGTCTGCCCCTTGCGGAGCTTCAGGATCGGCATCCAGAGCCACATCTGCGCCTGCAGGTAGGCGTCGCCGCCCGGGGCGGGCTCGACGACCGGCATGCCGTTCATCTCGCCGACCTTGTTGGTCTGGATGAACTTCCCGACACGCTGCGCATACTCGGCGGGCGTGACGCGATAGCTCTCGCCCGTGCTGTTCTGCTTGCCGTAGAAGTGCCAGTACGGCATGGCGACGGACATGACCATGCACCAGGTCAGGGCGAGCCCGATCCAGACTCGCTCGCCCCCCTTCGGTGCCTTGAACCAGTCGGCCGGTGGTTGGTAGATGCTCATCAGCGCATTCCCCTACGGCAGCTTCGCGGCCGGCACGAGCCACAGCTCGATCCAGCCCCACACGGTGTAGGACAGCGTCGGAAGCACGACACCGAGCACCAGCAGGAGCCACACGTTGTCGAAGAGCTTCCGCTGTAGTGCGGGCCGTTGATCGGACTCTTCAGGATTCAAGCCGCCACCTCCCCGGGCTCTCCTCGAGCCCCGCTTCAGGTGTTACCGGTGCACCGGCGCGGCGCCACCAGGCGGTCGCGACGATGGCGAGAAAAAGGAGCCCGCCGGCGATCGACACCGCCCCGCCGGCTCCCATCATTCCAAGGCCGACGCTCTCGGCCACTCCGCGCGAAGCCTGCTCTGCCCCGTAGACCTTGCGCCCCATGCCGTGCGCGCCTGCCAGCGCGAAGCCGGCCGCGAAGACGAGCATGCCGGTACCGTATAGCGCGGGTTGCCAGGCCGCCGCACGCCGCAGCCGGCGCGTCGGGATCGGCAGGCGGAACACGCCCAATAGCCAGAAGGTCCCCGCCATGAACGCGACCGTCACGGCGCCGGAGGCGTGGTAGTGCGCGGGCACCATCGTGTTGGAGCCTCGGATCGCGGCGCCGAGCCCGAAGCCGAGCAGCGTCAGCAGGGCGCTCACGGCGAAGGCCGACAGCCGGTAGTCGGCGAACGTGCGCAGCCCGATGCGCCGGGTCCGCCAGGCGCGCTGGATCGGGCTCGCGCAGATCAGGAGCATCGCGACGACGCCGGGCGCGAGGCACCAGCGCATGAGTTGGGTGAAGCCCTCGCGGTACGCCGAGGTCGAGGGGCCGGCGAGGGCAAGCAGCGGCGAGATCGCCCACGGCAGCGTCATCGAGAGGAAGAGAAGGCGCGCCGCGGTGCGGCTGATCGGCGACTCGCCGAGCACCTGCTCGAGCAGGATCACCCAGAGCGAGAGCATGGCCAGCACGCAGACAAGCTGGAGCACGTGTCCGCCGCCCCAGACGAGGAGCTCGTAGTACACGTCGTTCCCGAGTCCCGGCGGCATGCGCAGCCAGGCGATGCCGAAGGTGAGGGCCGCCAGCCCGAAGGCCAGCGCGGCCACGCGCAGTCCCGTCGCTGCGGCCGGCGGGATCTCGGCGATCGGCGCCGCGTCGGCGCTCACGCCGCCCGCTCCAGGACGGGAAAGGAAAGGAAGCGTGCGCTCGGCGATCCCGAGCAGCACCCCGGCCAGAAACAGGACCTGTCCTGCCTGGAAGGGAAGCGAGTCGATCGTCGGGATGTAGTTCGCGAGTACCGGCTGGGCCCCCGGCAGCCAGGCGCCGCCGAGCATCAACGCGACGCCAGCACCGGCGGTCAGCGTCGCGGTGCGCGCCAGCGTCGGGGCGACGGCGCGCCCGGGCAACAGGAAGAGCAACGCCACCAGGTAGGAGTAGAACCACGCAACCAGGGCCAGATTCACGTGCGCGGCCAGGCAGCGCTTGAAGAAGAGGGGATCCGTCACCCAGCGGTCGAACGGCGGCGTGCGGCCGATCACGACCGCCAGCGCGAAGCCGCCCGCCAGCACCAGCACGAGCATCGCCAGTCCGAGCCAGTGTCGGGCCGAACGAGTCCCATCTGGCTGCGCGGGCTGAGACATCGAATCCCCCCGTTCGTTCCGTGAGCTTGTGTCGCACGACCGGGGCGCGCAGCTCAATGGACAATTTGCTCCTCTTATCCAGAAGGGTGTGCAAATTGCAGGCCACGCGTCCCACCATGGTCCTGACGCAAACGGCAGAGTACGCACTTCGTGCGATGGCCGCACTGGCCGCGATCCCCGGAGACGAGCCCGTGCCGTCGA
>JAFDDB010000199.1 GCA_019311115.1 Deltaproteobacteria bacterium | reverse complement strand
GCGTCGACCGTGGCCGTGGTGATCGTGCCGGACAAGAACCTGCTGCGCGAGCTTCGCGGCGCCGTCCGCCGGGACCGCATCGTGGCCGACGGCGAGCGCGCCTTCGCGCTCGACGAAGGCCGGATCGTGGCGCTCAGCGTGTCGGACGCCGGCCCGCTGATCGGCGCGCTCGACTGGAGCGACCGCAGCATCGAGCTGATCGACGCCTCCACGCTCGGCGGGCGCGACCCCCGGCATCCCCGCGCCCGCGCCAGCGCGACGCCGGCCGGCCACAGCGACCTGGCGCGCCTGTCCAAGAAGAAGACGCTCACGGTCGGCGAGGCGATCCGCTACCTGAACTCGCAGCAGTAGCGGGCTTCAGCCGAAGTCGACGCCCTTGAGCGCGCTGTGCTCGCGGATCCACTCGATGTTGCTGGCCGCCTGCGCGCGCTCGCGCACCAGGAACCCCGCGACGGCCTCGCGGAAGCGCTCGTCGGCGATGTAGTGCAGGCTCCAGGTCGGCTGCGCGTCGAAGCCCCGCATCTGCTTGTAGTCGCCGCCCGCGCCCGGCTCGAAGCGCTGCAGCCCGGACTGGATGGCGTGCTCGACCGCGGCGTAGTAGCAGACGTTGAAGTGCAGGTAGCGGACGTCGCGCGTCGCCCCCCAATAGCGGCCGTACAGGGCGTCGCCCTTCTGCACGTTGAAGGTGCCGCCGACGGGATGGTCCCCCTGTGAAGCCACGATGAAGCAGAGTCGGTCGCGGAAGCGCTGCCTCACCAGGTCGAAGAAGCGCTCGTTCAGGTACTGCCGCCCGTAGAACTTCTTGTCGATCGTGTCCGTGTAGAACCCGAACATGGTCCGGAACTGCTCTTCGGGGATCTCGTCGCCGACGCGCGCCTCGATCCTGACGCCCTGGGTCTCGAGCGCGCGGCGCTCGCGCCGGATCTGGTTGCGGCGCTTGCTGCGGAACGCGCCTAGGTAGTCGTCGAAGCTCTCGTAGCCGTGGTTGATCCAGTGGTATTGGATGCCCACGCGCAGGTCGAAGCCCGCGTCGCGCAGCGGCTCGATCTCGTCCTCGAGGCAGAAATTGACGTGCACGCTCGACAGTTCGTTCTGCTTGCAGATCTCGCGTAGACCCGTGGCCAGCCGCCGGATCCAATCGGCGCGATCGAGTCCGGGCGCGACCAGGAACCGCGCGCCCGTGACGGGCGTAAACGGCACCCCGACCAGCAGCTTGGGGTAGTAGTCCACGTCGGACCGGTAGGCGGCGTCCGCCCAGTTCCAGTCGAAGACGAACTCGCCCTCGCTGTTTCCCTTGACGTAGAGCGGGCAGGCCGCGACGACGCGGCCGTCCTGGCGCGCGACCAGCGGGCGCGCGCCCCAGCCCGTACCGTCTCCGACGACGCCCGCCTCCTCGAGCGAGGCCAGCCACTCCCACTCCAGAAAGGGTGACTCGCCGCCGACGAGCGCATTCCACTCGTCGCGCGGGACCTCTTGCACCCCCTCCAGCAGCTCCAGGTCGGCCATTCGTCTCCAGTCTAGCTATTCTAGGGCCATGCCCGACTCGCCGCCGAAGCCCCCCGAGGATGGACCGCCCGGAGGCAAGACCCGCCGCGAGGGCGGCGTCGCCACCGAGGAGCGCCAGAAGACCAAGCGCCCGGAACGCTTCAAGGTGCTGCTGTTCAACGACGACTACACGCCGATGGAATTCGTCGTGGCGCTGCTCGAGCAACTCTTCAAGAAGGGCCCGGCCGAGGCTACGCAGCTCATGCTGCAGATCCACAAGGCGGGGAAGGGCATCGCGGGCGTGTACGTGCTAGAAGTCGCTGAGACCAAGGTGGCCACCGTGCACCGGATGGCGGAGGAGCGGGGGTACCCGCTGCGGGCCGGAGTGGAGTCCGAGTGAGCGCGATCAACCGCGAGTTCCAGCTGACGCTGCAGGCGGCGTTCCGTGAGGCGCTGTCGAGGCGGCACGCCTACCTGACCGTCGAGCACCTGCTCTACGCGCTCTGCCACGATGAGCGCGGCATCGAGACGCTGCGCGCGTGCGGGGCGTCGGTCGACCGCCTCAAGAAGGAGCTCGAAGCCTGGTTCGACGCGAGCATCGAGCCCGAGCCGGGTGACGAGCCGGTCGACGTGCAGCAGACGCTCGCCTTCCACCGCGTGGTCGAGGCCGCCCTCCGCCACATGGAGAACGCCGAAAAGGAGCAGGTCGACGCCGGCGATGTGCTGGCGGCCATCTTCGGCGAGCCCGACAGCTACGCCGTCGAGCTGCTGCGCGCCATGGACGTGACGCGCGCGGACGTGCTCGGCTTCATCTCGCACGGCACCCGCAAGTCGGACACACCCAAGGAGGACGCCGGGAGCGGGTCGCAGGGCTTCGCGATGGGGGATGACGAGGAGGAGATCGCCGACCCGCTGACCGCCTTCGCGACGAACCTGACCGAACGCGCCTCGCTCGGCAAGCTCGACCCGCTGGTCGGCCGCGAAGCCGAGATCGAGCGCGCCATCCACATCCTGGCGCGACGCCGCAAGAACAACCCCATCTTCGTGGGCGAGAGCGGCGTCGGGAAGACGGCGCTCGCCGAGGGGCTG
Source organism: Deltaproteobacteria bacterium (assembly GCA_019311115.1). Taxonomy (GTDB): domain Bacteria; phylum Myxococcota_A; class UBA9160; order SZUA-336; family SZUA-336; genus JAFDDB01. Next base: position 2,569 of record JAFDDB010000199.1, on the reverse strand, counting down.
GCGCAGAAGATCCACGAGGGCAAGATCCCGGACGACCTGCGCAACGCCGAGATCTACGCGGTGGACCTGGGCGCCATGCTGGCCGGCACGCGCTACCGGGGCGACTTCGAGGCCCGCTTCAAGGCCTTCGTACAGGCGGTGCAGGAGCGCGACAACCCGATCGTCTTCATCGACGAGATCCACACCGTGCTCGGTGCCGGAGCCGCGCAGGGTGCGACCGTGGACGCCTCGAACATGCTGAAGCCCCTGCTGCAGTCGGGAGAGCTGCGCTGCATGGGCTCGACGACCTACCAGGAGTACCGGCACTTCGAGCGCGACCGCGCACTGGCGCGGCGCTTCCAGCGCATCGACGTGCACGAGCCGTCCATCGACGACGCCGTCAAGATCCTCGAGGGCCTGGCGCCGCGCTACGAGGAGCACCACAAGGTGCACTACACGGCGCCGGCGCTTCGCGCCGCCGTCGAGCTGTCGGCCAAGCACCTGATGGACCGCCACCTGCCCGACAAGGCGATCGACGTGATGGACGAGGCGGGCGCAGCGGTACGGCTCCAGCCGGCGTCGCGCCGCAAGAAGAACGTCGGCGTGAGGGACATCGAGGCGCTGGTCGCGCGCATGGCGCAGATTCCGATCCAGAGCACGAACTCGTCGGAGCGCGAGAAGCTCGAGAACCTGGAAGCCGAGCTGAAGGCCGGCGTGTACGGCCAGGACGAGGCGATCTCGACGCTGACCCGCGCCATCAAGCGCACGCGCGCGGGCCTCGGCGGCGCCGACCGGCCGATCGGCTCCTTCCTCTTCATGGGCCCGACGGGCGTGGGCAAGACCGAGCTGGCCAAGCAGATCGCGAGCTGCCTCGGCGTTCCGTTCCTGCGCTTCGACATGAGCGAGTACATGGAGAAGCACGCCGTGGCGCGGCTGATCGGCGCGCCTCCGGGGTACGTGGGCTACGACGAGGGCGGGATCCTGGTCGACCGCGTGCGCAAGAACCCCTACGCGGTGGTGCTGCTCGACGAGATCGAGAAGGCGCACCAGGACCTGTTCGACATCCTGCTGCAGGTCATGGACCATGCCACGCTCACCGACAACCACGGACGCGAGGCGGACTTCCGCCACATCACGCTGATCATGACCTCGAACGTGGGCGCGCGGGACCTGACCCGCCGCTCGATCGGCTTCGAGGGCGGGGTCTCGGGGACCGGAAGTCGCGAGGTCGAGCGCCTCTTCAGCCCGGAGTTCCGCAACCGCCTGGACGAGACGGTGACCTTCAACCAGCTCTCCCCCGACGTGATGGGACGGGTCGTCGACAAGTTCGTGCGCGAGATGGAGGCTCAGCTGGCCGAGAGGAAGGTCCAGGTGGACCTGACCGACGCCGCCCGCGCCTGGCTGGCGAAGAAGGGCTACGACCCCCACTTCGGCGCGCGTCCGCTGGCGCGCGTACTGCAGACCGAACTCAAGGACAAGTTCGCCGACGAGATCCTCTTCGGCTCGCTCATCAAGGGCGGGACGGTTCACGTCGACGCCGGTGACGACGAGCTGACGCTCAGCTTCGAACCCCGCGAGAGCTGACCGCGAGCCTGGCCAGGCGGGGCTACTCGTCTTCGGACGCGGACGATCCGGGCCAGTAGCCCTCCTCGGGCTCCCAGCAGTCGCCGTCGAGCTCCGCCACCCGTTCGCCCAGCACCGCCTGCGCCTCGCGGATCGCGCGGTTGTAGATGAGCGGGCCGGCCTCCTTCAGGAAGAACTCGAGCAGGAACTCGGCGTCGAGATTCCCGATCTGGGAGTCCAGCTTCTCCGAGAAGTAGCGCTGGATCGATGGCACGATCGCCTTGACCACGTCGCGTTCGAACTCGATTGCCATGCAGCCTCCCTGAGCGGCGAAGAGAACGCCGCGCAGTATCCCACGTCGCGAAAGAGTGACGCCGCGCACCGAACCGCAGCCGCCCGGTTCGTAGAGTGCGCGTCTGAACGGGCATCCGCGTGCCCGTGATCCAGCAACGCTGGACGAGGAGGAAGCATGAAGAAGTTCGCACTTTCGCTCGCCGCGCTCCTGCTGGCCGCGTGCGGGCCGAACGGGGGATCGAACGAGTCGGCAGCAGGGGGAGTCGAGGCGGTGTCGGCCGGGGGGGCGACCGTCGCCGAGGAGTGCCTCGAGGGCGTGCGCGACGGTCGATTCGCCGAGGCGATTCCCGTCTGCCAGGCTGCTCTCGAGACCTCGCCCGACAGCGACGCGCTCCAGGACGCGCTCGCCGAAGCGGTCGAGGGTGCGCGCGGCATCTCCGACGCCGCCAGCGACGCCCTGCGCCGGAACGCGGACTAGGAGCCGGACTTGCGGGTCGCGGCCGGTGCGTGCGCGGCGTACCAGTCCAGCGTGCGCCGCGTCGAGTCGATGTCCTGCGAGGGCGTGCGGCCCACGTGGGAGCCGCCGGGGTAGCGCAGCATCTCGACCTCGACGCCGCGGAGCTTGAGCGCGCTGAAGACCTCTTCGCTCTGCCCGATCGGGCAGCGCAGGTCGCCCTCCCAGTGCGCAAGCTGCACGGGCGTCTTCGCGTTCTCCAGGTAGGTGAGGGGCGAG